>ONET01000029.1 GCA_900316905.1 uncultured Treponema sp. | reverse complement strand
CTACGAAAAGCGGAACTTTTACGCCATGACAAACTACGGCGACGTCACCGGCGACTGGAGCCTTGACTTCACCACCGCCGGCCAATACGACGTGATTTACAACCACATCTTGACCCACAAGTATTACATCAACCTCAACCAGGTTGAGGAAATATCAATGCCGGACGCGATAATGTCATGGTACAACACGGTCTACATGCCGGTAATCGACACAATACGCCAGCACAAGGTGATGAAAAAGTTCCGCCGCCGCACGCAGTCGGACCTCTACGTTTGGCTTGTCAAATACTGGGACGAACTGAAAAAGGCCCTGGGCAGCGACATTCCGCTGGACAACGTTTTGGAAGGCTTTGAGAAGAGCTATTCCGAGACAATCGTCGCCACAATAAAAAACAACTTGAAAAAAGTATGGTTAAAACGCCTTGGATTTAAAAAAAATTAAAGGAAAAAAAGATTTTTCTTGACCATTTTACTATTCTTGTGTTACAATAATAGAAATTAAATTTGTGGAGAAGTCCATTTTGCAGCCTATTGACAAATTTGCATACATTCCTCTATTCGCGGCCACGGCGCTGATAGCCGCCACGATGCTTTTTCTGTTCATAGCGGCGGCGCGAAAAACGGCAAAAGTAAGCTTTGTCTTTTTCCTTTCGCTGCTCTGCGTTTTGGCCGGAGCCCTTTACACGGCCGCTCGTCCCAACATCGCGTTCTTTTCGCTGACATTGGCGTTCGCGGCCTTCTTGACGCTCCCCTACGCCATAATAAAGGCGCTCTCAAAAAATGACGGAAGCGAGGCCGACGACGACGGAAAGCCAAACGCCATAAACGGCGGAAAGCGCTACAACGTGGTCTACGAAGAGATCGACCGCTCGCTTTTGGACATACAAAAGGACTTGTTGGGACGCGCGGCGGAATCAATTTCCGCGCCCGGAGCCTTGGACTCAATCTTGGAATACTACTCAAAGCAATTGATTGAATACACACACGCCGACGGCTCAATGATCTTGCTGCTCGACGACTTTGACGACGCGCTTTCGGTCAAGCACTTGGAAGGCTCCTTTGTTCCGCCTTACCTCTTGCCGGAAAACATTCCCCACAAGCAAAACCGCGTGGACATGAGCATGAAGTACGCGCAGTTCCAGCTGAAGGGAAACATCTTTGGCGACATACTCTCAGGCTCCAAGGCTGAATTGATAACAGAACCCACAAAGGACGAGCGCATCGTTCAAAACGAAAAGGAAGACTTCCTAAAGTGCGGCTCATACATCTTCGCGCCCCTTATAGCGCAGTCGCAGACCATCGGCGTGGCCGCCCTAAGCCGCGACCACGACAACGAAGTCTTTAGCGAAAAGGATTTTGACGTGGCCAAAAAGCTGGCCGACATCATGGCCTTGGGCGCCCGCCTCATCACGATCCACAACGACATGGTGGAACGAAGCAACGACGAAAAGGAAGGCGAGATTTCCGCCAGAATCCAAAAGTCGCTGTTGCCGGCAAAGCTTCCCATCTTGCCCGGAATCACAAGCGGAGCCTTCTTCTCCAACGCGGAATCCATTTGCGGCGACTTCTACGACTTGGTCGTGGCCCGCAAGGATCGCATAGCCTTCGCGCTCGGCGACGTCACCGGAAAGAATTTGACCAGCCTTGTCATAATGATTCAAATCCGCGCGATGCTCCGCTTGGTCATCAACACCCAGCAAACTCCGGCCACAATCTTGAGCTGGACAAACCGCGGCCTGTTCAGCGAGGCGGACAAAGACCACTTCGCCAGCGTTTCGCTCATATTCTACGACAGCATCGCCAAGAAATTCACGTATTCCTCTGGCGGAACCAATCCGATTTACATATACAGGCAAAAAGACCAGTCGTTCTCCAAGATTTCAGACGACACCATGCCAATCGGAATGGAAAAGGAAACCGTTTACGCGGACAAAGACCTTGAATGCGAAAGCGGCGACATTATCGTAACTTGTTCAGACGGCTTGATAGAAGCTCTTAACCTTGACGGAAAGCAGTATTCGGCAAGCCGCCTTGAAAAGATTATAAAAGAAAATCATTCTTTGGCGGGCAAGGAAATTGCCAAGCGCGTCCAAGATGATGTAAAAAATTTCTGCGGAAGCGCCGTCCAGCACGACGACCAAACGCTTCTCTGCATTAAAGTCCAATAGGAGGAAGGAGCTCTGTTATGGAACTGAAAATACGCAAAAATGGAGACGTTTATATCATTGACGTCAACGGGGAAATGGACTTGTACAACTCATACAAGCTCAAGGAATTAGTGATGAAGATGCTTGAAAAAAGCGTAAAATTCTTCGTTATAAATCTTGAGCAGGTTGACTACATCGACTCGTCTGGAATCGGCGCGCTCATCTACATCTGCTCTACCATCAAAAAGATGAACCTTAAGCTTGCCATAGCCAGCGTTCACGGCTCGGTAAAAAAGGTTATCGAACTTACAAAACTTATGGGTTACTTCCCCATGGCCAACAGCGTTGAAGAAGCGCTTTTGATGGTAAAAGACTAAAATTCCCTTTCGCTAATAATAGGAGATTGCAATGGCTGAAGAAACACTGAAATTGTTGCGCTCGGACGACAACGACCCCTTGTTTGACAAGACAAATATGCTCAAGAAGGAATTTCCTTCTGACTTTAGACAGATTAGATACTTTACGCTTTTGATTGTTCAGGCCGCGCCCGCGGAAATCAAGGACGTGAACCTTTTGGAACAGCAAATTTCCGAAGTCATCAAAAACGCCGTAAAGCACGGAAACAACTGCGACGTGAACAAAAAAGTCACTGTTTGGTATTCGTTCAGCCCCACACACGCCCACCTTATCGTTCAGGACGAAGGCGAAGGCTTCAAGGACTTGGACAAGTGGAACGAATTCAACAAAAAGCGCATCGAGGCTCTTCACGAGCAAAACTTTGAGATGCTTTCAAACTTTGTTTCCTTCCGCACAAAGCAGTCGGACGACCAAGACGGCGGAAACGCCTTGTTCGCTGCCCTTGAATACTGGGACGGCGGCTTTGTTTACAACGGCAAGAAAAACGCCGTGGCCATGCTCAAGCGCTATCAGCAAAAGCACCACGGAATCAACGCAAACTAATATTTTGGAGGAAAAAAAATGGCAAAGAAGGGATTCAATCTTTCACTGTATTTTATCGGAATGGCTGTGACAGCCGTGGGCTTCTGCCTTCCGATGTTCAAGTTTTTGGGAAGCAACAGCAAAAACGGCTTTGGCTTCATCAACTTCAACAATTCAAGCTTTGTGACAATCGGAGCCTTGCTTATCATCGCCGGAGCCATCGCGGGAGTTGTGGTTTCTTTGTTGGGAATGCAGCAGTTTGAATGGATTGCCTTTGCGGTTAGCGTTCTTGGCGGAATCATTTTGGTAGTCGGATTCAACGACAACGGCCTTTACAAGGCTATAGGCAAAAACTTGATTAAGAATTCCACAATCGGCATGTGGATGATCGCCGCCGGCTGGATTGTAGCCGCCGTCGGAAAAGTTTTGAAGAAGTAATTATGCTGCGAGTTTTGGACGAAAAGCGTCCTAACAGCTTGTCAGTTTTTTGCATCGGCAAAAAAAAAGTTAGTTTTGCGCAGCAAAACTAATGCCAAACAAAAAAAACTTCGGCATCGAGCCGAAGTTTTTTTTTGTTTGTGCTGGAGATGGGGGGAATCGAACCCCCGTCCGGGCGCGCAAATCAGGCGCGTCTACAGGCTTAGCCAAGCGAGGTATTTGTCGGGAAAAGGTAGCGGCATGGCAGGCGTCTTTTCCGTATTCCGTCTAAAAGTCCCGACCGCCCGGCGAAAAGGACGGCAAGCAAGTCCCTGTCAGCAACAGAAATTCCTTCCGCTAGGAACAGCGCAAAAAGATTTCCGGCTCTTTTAAGCCGCGACTTACGCCGCGAGAGCTAACTGTTCGTTTTCAGACTCTTCGTCTTCTCTACGTTTGGCAGTTATAAGTTTTGTCAGTTTAGGGAACCTTCACTCCCGCCTGCAACTCAAGCTTTATCGCGTCCGTCGAAACCGGAGCACCCCCTTGTTGCTATTTTTAAATTAATGACAAAAGTGAAATTTGTCAAGCGCAAAAGACAAAAAAAAGCGCCGGCAACGCGGCGCTTTTTGGCTTTTAAAACTTCATCGCTTTATCGCTCGTTGATGTAGGCGGAAGAAGACGCGCTTGAAGCGCTTCCTTTTCCAACCTTTACAAAGGCGTCCTTAAAGCCGTAAGCCTTAAAGCGCTCCAACACAACGCCGTATTCGTCAACAGTCAAGGGGCCGACCAAAACCGGCGTGCGGCCGCTTTGTTGAATCACGGCAAGCGGATAACGGCCGCCGTACTGGATTGCAATTTGGTCCACTGTTTCAGACTTGGAGCAAGACGCTATTTGGACATAATATTTTTGGGCGGCCAACTCGTCGGGGCTTGACAAATACACCACGCCGGAAGTTTTTTGCAATGGAAGGAATTCAACCTCTTCATTTGAAGGAAGGGCTTCGATTTCAACCTGCTCCTCGGCTTTTTCAAGCGCTTCAGGCGACTTTGACTCCGACGGAACCAAGACAATGGCCTCGTATTCATCGACCGGCTCTTCGACGGCTTCTTCGGTCACAGAAAGCTCTTCAGAGGCGCTTACGGGAAGAGGCTCGTCAATCACATTCGCTTCTACAAAATCGTCAGCGGCTTCTTCCTCGCCTGAAGCCGCAAGCTCGTCAACAACCGGCTCTTCGTATTGGGGATAGCCGCCTTCTTCCGCGCTTTCGGCAGCGCTTTCTTCCTTGTCGCCTTCTTCGCCAGCTTCCGCAAGCGCAAGTCCAGCGGCTCCCTCAGCGCCTTCCTCCGTTCCTTCGGCGGCAAGCTCGGCGGCATCTTCTTGGGCTATTTTTTCGTCGGCCTGGTCAAAAGCCTTGTCGGCGACTTTTTCTTCGGCTTCTTCCACCGCTTCGGCAACGGCTTCCTCCACAGGAACGCCGCTGTTAATCGCATCTTCAACTACTTGGCTTATTGTCTTTTCGTCTTCTTGGACGGGAGCGGGCTCACCGTTGGTCAACACGGCGCTTCCGTTGCAAATCTCGTCCGCGCCGCCGTTGCGCTTTGTAAGCTTGACCAAATTGTTGGCGTTTTTCTTTATGTTCAAGGCCTCGGCCGCTTCCGGCGAAAGAAGAACCGCCACGCCTTCCGACGGGTCAAGCGAACCGATAACCAAAATGTCCACGCGCTCGCCGTTGGCCGGATTTGTGACGCTGATTGAGTCGCCCGGAAGATAGCCCACGGTCTTTGCGAAAAGTCCGCGAGGAAAAATTCCTTCGTCGGCCACAAGAGCGCGGCCGTCAAGAGACGGACTTTCAGCCCAAAGGAAAAAGGCCGCCGCAAAAAGCGCCGCGAGCGCCAAAACTATTTTTTTCATATCGATCCTCCCTTGCCGGCAAATCGAGCCTGCATTTCCATCGCAATGTCTTTGGCGAAAGATTCCACGCCAAGTCTGTTGTTGTTCAAATCAGTGGCCGCAGGCGGAGTGAACTTTCCGCGGGCAAGCACTTTGTTTTGAGACAGCGAAACGATTTCCATCGTGGCGCCTCTTATGTCGCTGAGCAAAACCGTCGTCGGATTCGCGGAATCAAGAACGGAATAGTCAAGTTCCAGCTTCACGAACAAATCCATGCTGCCAATCTTGGCCTCTATCATAGAGCGGCGCAAATCTGTCTTGTCATTGGCCGCGTCGTCTTTGGAAACCAAAACAGCGCCGTTTGACACAATCATTCCCTGCTCAAAAAAATAGTCCAATATGGCTTGCTCAACCACATATGAGGAGTCAAAAACCTCGTCGCCAGGCGTATTCTTTTGGACGACTTGGAGAGAAAAGCTTTTTGCGGACGCTGAAAAAATCGCAATGGCGAAAACGAAGGCAAACAACGCTTTTTTCATTTTTTTTGACACTACTCCTCACTTTTAGTAATATCGGAATTTTTTACTTGAACATTAGGAAAATGCGCGCTACAATTTGCTTAGGGCGGGAAAAAGTGAATCGAAGCGACAACAAGCTTTACATAATCGGCGCGGGCTTCGCAGGCCAAATGATAGCCGACGACATCAAGCGCAAAAAAATTTTTGGCCGCGTGACGGCATTTCTTGACGACGACAAAAATTTAATCGGAACTGACATAGACGGCGTTCCGGTTTTAGGGCCGATTGACGACATCGCGCTTGTCTTGAACCCGTCGCCGACGGACAAGGCGATTTTGGCAATTCCTACGGCCGGCGTAGAGCGAATCCGCGCCATTTACGAATGTCTAAAAAGAAACGGCTTTGAAAAAATAAAAATTCTTCCCACAATCAGCCAGGTTGTGAACGGAACGGCGCGCTTGGTGCAGGCGCGCGAGATTGACCCCTTGGACATTTTGGGCCGCACGCCGGTCACGATTTCATTAAAGGAAAGCTTGGCCTACCTTCGCAAAAAGCGCGTCTTGATCACCGGTGCGGGAGGCTCAATTGGGTCGGAACTTAGCCGGCAGCTTTTGAGCGGAGGCGCCGAACGCCTTTACCTTTTTGGCCACGGAGAAAATTCAATCTATCAAATAGACCGCGAGCTGCGCCTTTTGCAGCAGGAAGGCGTTGGAGAGGCAGCCACAATCGTTCCCATAATCGGAGACATGAAAGACGCGGACTACACCCGCTACATAATAAAGCAGACAAAATGCGACGCGATTTTTCACTGCGCGGCCTACAAGCATGTTCCTCTAATGGAAGAAAACCCCGTGGCCGCCGTGGAAAACAATGTTTTTGGAACGAAAAACCTTTTGGACGCCGCGCTTGAATTTGGCGTTCAAAAATTCATACTGATATCGACGGACAAGGCCGTGCTCCCCGCCAGCGTTTACGGAGCCTCAAAATTTTTGTGCGAAAAACTGGTTTTGGCGGCCGCCAAAAAGGCAAAGAAGTCGCAGGCCTTTATGTTCACCCGTTTTGGAAACGTTTTGGGCTCGCGCGGCTCCATACTGCCTTTGTTTATGGAACAAATCAAAAACGGCGGCCCGGTCACGGTGACCGACCCCAGGATGGAGCGCTACTTTATGACAATTCCAGAAGCTTGCTCGCTTGTCTTGCAGACGGGCGGCGTGGGCGTGAACGGAGAGTCGTATTTGCTTGACATGGGCGAGCCGATAAAGATAAAGGATTTGGCGGAACAAATCATAAAATTTAGCGGACTGGAGCCAGGAAAAGACATAGAAATAAAATACACAGGAGCGCGTCCCGGCGAACGGAACACGGAGCCTCTTTGGCTGGACGAAGAGAACCCCAGCCCCACCGCCTTTCCAAAAGTGCTGCGCCTTCAAAATGACTTTAACAACGCCTTTGACCTTGAAGGCCTTTTGGAAAAGCTGCGTCCGATTTGCTTTTGTTCCAAGGGAGCGGAAGGCCTTTACCGCGACGCGGAGGCGTTGAAAAAAACATTGCGCGGCGCCATTCCTTCGCTGGGGGAACAATTGGCGCGCGAGGAGACAAAGAATGTCTGACGCTGACTCATTGAAAGTCCCCTTTTCGCGGCCTTCGATTTCGCAGGAAGAAAATCTCGCGCTTTGCTCAGTCCTTAGAAGCGGCTGGCTTACGACCGGAAAAGAGGCTCTCGCTTTTGAAAACGAATTTTCCTATTTTATGAACCATGTGGGCGACGACGTTTGGTCCGCAAGGAAGGCCGCGGGGCTTGACGACCGCGACGTGACAAGCCTTGCGGTGAACAGCGCCACAAGCGGCATGATTCTTGCGATGGAAGCGTGCGGCGTAAAAAAGGGAACGGCTGTAATAACGACGCCCTACACTTTTGTCTCAACCGCCGCCTGCGCCAGGCATTTGGGCGCCGACGTTTTGTTCGCCGACATAGAAAAGGATTCCTATTCGATTGACGTTGACAAAGTCGAAGAGCTTTTGGCCGCCGACAAGGAAAAGAAAATTGTCGCCGTTGTTCCAGTCCACATCGCAGGAAACCTTTGCGACATGGAGCGCTTGGTCAAGGCGGCGAAAAAATACAACGTAAAGGTAATCGAAGACGCGGCCCACGCATTTCCTTCGCTTTCAGGCTTGGGCTACGCCGGAACAATTGGCGACGCGGGCGTTTTTTCGTTTTACGTGACAAAGACAATGACCACCGCCGAAGGCGGAATGGTTTGCGTCCGAGACAAGGCGCTTGCAAAGCGCATGGCCGTGATGAGAATGCACGGAATGGACAGGACCACTTGGGACAGGTACACAAGCCCGCGCGCCAGCTGGGAATACGACATCGTTGATTTGGGCTGGAAATTCAACTTGCCGGACTTGCTTGCCACTCTGGGCCGCGTCCAACTCAAGCGCTCCGAAGAGTTTTTTGAAAAGCGAAAAAAAATCGTAAGCTTTTACAACAAGGAATTTTCAGGCCTTGATTTTGTCCAGCTTCCTCCAGACGGAAAAGGAAACGCCTGGCACTTGTATTTAATGCGCTTGAACCTTGCCGCGCTTAAAATTGGCCGCGACGCTTTTGCAAAGGCACTTCAAAATGAGGGAATCGGAATTTCAGTCCACTTCATTCCCCTGTTCCGCTTTACATACTGGAAAAAGCTTGACCCAAATTTCACCGCGGAAAATTTCCCCAACGCGGCAAGACAATACGAAAGGACCATAAGCCTGCCCCTTTGGCCTGACATGACAGAGGCCATGGCGCGCGAAGTTGTCAAGGCCGTAAAAAAAATCGGCGAGGAAAACCATGCCTGAAAAATCGCAAACGCAGATTTCCAAATGTTGGTACAGCGACTTGGAAAAAGACGGAATGATTTACGCAAAGACAATCCGTTCGCCAAAAAAGTCGGGCGTTTTAAAAAGCGTTGAAATCAAAGATTTGCCGGAAGGATATTTTTTTATTGACGCAAAGAATTTTCCCGGAAAAAATTCCATGGAAACCCTTGGCGCTTGCATGGAAATTTTTTGCTCGGAAAAAGTTTTGTACGAAGGTCAGCCGCTCGCGCTTTTGGCCGGCCCAAGCAAAGAGATTTTGGAAGACTTGGCCGCAAAGGCAAAAATCGAAATCGAGCCGTTGTCGGAGCCTGCGGAACGCGTCGCGCTTTCGCAAAAACACATAGTTTTGGGCGGCGGCCGGCAAAAGAACGTGCAAAAATTTTTCACCAAGGCGGCGTTCAAAGTTCAGAACAAGTGGACTTATAACTTGCCTTCCACCGAAGTGAACGAGACGAACGGCGCGCTCTGCTATTTTTCCAAGGACACGTTGGTCGTAAACACGCCTACGCAATGGCCGAGCCACCTGCTGAAAAACCTTTCCGAGGCCTTGGAAATCGACGAAGAAAAAGTTTTTGTGAACAAAACGTTTACTTGCGAGCCCAGCGCGAACAGCCTTTGGGGAAACACCTTGCTGGCTTGCCAAGCCAGCGCCGCCGCGAAGCTTTCAAAAAAGCCGGTCATGCTCATCCTGAGCCGCGAGGAAAACGACAAATTCATCTCTAACACCGGCGAAGTAACCATCACGCATAAGACAGCCTTTGACAAAAGCGGCTTGATCCAAGCGGCGACAATTGACATTGACTTTGACGCGGGCGCCTTCAATCCGCTGGCGGAAGAAATAATCGACCGTTTGACAATCGCGTGCGTGGGCGTTTACAACTTTTCCAATTTGGAAATAAACGCGGCGGCGCGCTCCTCGCAAAAACCGCCGGCCTCCGTCAACATAGAAACAATCGACGCGCAGGCGTTTTTTGCCGTGGAAAGCCAGCTTCAAGCCTCCGCCGAAATAACCGGCATAGATCCGGGCGAGCTGCGTTTTGTCAATTCAAAAATTCTTAAAAACGAAGCCTCCAAAATGCCATTTGTCATAAACATTGAGAAAGCCGCCGAAACAATGAACGCCATTTTGGCGCAAAGCGACTTTAAGCGAAAATTCATCGCCAACAACTTGAACCGCTCATTTAAATACGACAACATAAAAATCCGTGGCATAGGCCTTTCAACCGCCTACGACGCGAGCGGCTATTATGGAACCAGCATTTTTGAATGCAACCAAAAAATGGAGGCGACGCTGCAAAAAGACGGCAGTCTTGAAATTCACGCGATAAGTCCGTCAAAAACAATTTTGGAAATTTGGAAAAACGAGGCGGCGGAAATTCTTCAAATTGAGCCAAAGATGGTAAAGGTAAATTCCGAGTTCAGCATAAAAAACGAGCCTCTGATTCCGGAAAATTTTTATTCCAACCTTTCGATAATGACAAGCCTCTTAAAAAAATGCTGTCAAGGAATACAAGCAAAGCGCTTCCGCTCGCCTCTTCCGATAACGGTAAGCAAGGCAATCACAAAGACGCAAATCAAGCAATGGAACAAGACGCGCTTCAAAGGCACGCCCTTCAACTCAACTTCGTTCGTGACAGTGGCGTTGGAACTGACGCTTGACACATGCGTCTACAAGCCCGAAATAAAAAACATTTGGGTCGCCGTAAGCGCCGGAAAAATATTGGCGGGAAAAGAAGCCGAAAGCAAAATTAAATTTTCAATCCAAAAAACTTTGGCGGAGGTCATGCAAAACGAGCGGCTAAAAGCCAAGAACATTTCAATCGCTTTCGTTCAGTCGGAATCTGAAAGCGCGCAAATCGGCGGCTTGATAAAGAAAGCCTTGCCAGCGGCGTTCGCGGCGGCGCTTTCACAGGCGACAAACGCTCCGATTCGCTCATTGCCGCTAAAAGCCGAAGACATTTTCAAGGCGGCCTTGTCCGCAAGCGCGAAAGAAAAGGACGGTGAAAAATGAGGCTTTCGCTAACCATAAACAACGAAAAGGTCACGTTGGAAGAAGAGCCGGAGACGAGCCTTTTGGAACTCTTGCGCAAGCAAAAGCTTTTTTCCGTAAAATGCGGCTGCGACCAAGCCAACTGCGGCTCTTGCGCCGTTCTTCTTGACGACGAGCCGGTCTTAAGCTGCATGATTCCCTGCGGAATTTTGCGCGGCGCGCAAATTGAAACGCTTGAAAGCTTTTCCAAAAAGGCGGTTTGTCAGGAAATTCTAAAGGGCTTTGAAAAGGCCGGCGTAAACCTGTGCGGCTGGTGCAATCCCGGAAAAATTTTCGCCGCCTACGCCGTGATAAAAAGACATTCCAACCCAACGCGCGAGCAAGCGTCGGAGACGGTTTTGGACTTGCGCGAATGTTGCGTGGAAAGCGACACGCTTATAAACGGAATAATTTACGCCGCGCAAATTCACTTTGAAAAAGAAAGGCTAAAGAAAAATGCGAAGCAATAAGACTATTTTTTTGGCAAAAAACATTTCGGAACTTCTCTACCAAATTAAAAACGTTTCCGGCCTTGAGATAGTGGGAGGCTGCACGTCGGTCAAGCCGTTGCCGGAAAAGACATTAAGCTCGCGCGACATTTCAGAGCTAAAGGCGATAAACATGCGCGAGCGCTTCATCGACTTTGGCCCGGCGGTGACCTTGAACGAAATTTTGGCGCTTGGAAAAGAAAGGGTTCCGCAAGCCTTGTTTGAGGCGGCAAAAAGCGTAGGGAATTTTTTTGTCCGCAACATGGCCACGCTGGGCGGGAACATTTGCGCTTCCGTGCAAACGCCAAAAGCCCCAAAACGAAGCCTTTACGCGCCGCTTTTGGCTTTGGGCGCCACGCTGAAATTTCGCAACACAGAAAACCAAATGAGCGCCACGCTTCCATTCTCAAAATTTGAAGGCGTTCCGCCAAAACAAGTCTTGGTAAGCGTCAGAGTCCCCGCCGACGATTGGGATGTTTCAATATTCAGGCGCGTTGGAAAAAACGGCTCTTATTCCGACGACGCGGCGGCCTTTTGCTTTTTGGCAAAAACCGCAAGCGGAGTCTTGACCCAAGTAAAGATGGTTTTCGCAGGCCCGCTTGTCTTCTTTGACAGCGAATTGGAAGCAAAACTTTTGGGCGTGCGCCTTCCGCTAAGCTCAAAGACAGTCCAAGACTGGACGGAAGCCGCCGCCCTTTCATTTGACAAAGCCGCCGAAAAATACGAATGTTCAAATTCCGCGCTTAGGGAACAATTGATAAGCCTGGCGCGCTACAGCCTGAACCAATTGACATAAAACCAAGCGGCTCTTTTTGGCCTTGCGGCCTTTTATTTTATCAACATGCAGTCGCCGTATGAGAAAAACCTATAGCGCTCGCGGACGGCCTCGTTGTAGGCGGCCAAAATGTTTTCGCGGCCGGCAAATGCGGACACGAGCATTATAAGAGTGCTCTCTGGCGTATGGAAGTTTGTGAACATTTGGTCAACGACCTTGAACTTGTAACCGGGGTACATGAAGATGCTCGTGCCGCGGGTCCCTGGCCTGATGAGGCCGTCCGCCTCGACCGCGCCAGCGCCGCCAGACGATTTTCCGGCGCAAGAAGCCGCCGCTTTTTGGGCGGCCAAAGATTCAGAGGCGGCCGACTCCAGCGTTCGCACGCTTGTGGTGCCTACGGCTAGGATTGGCCTGCCGTCCTTTTTTGCCTGGTTTATTTTATCGGCAACGTCGGCTTCGATTGTGTAAAACTCTTGGTGCATTTTATGGTCTTCGATTTGGTCCTCGCGGACAGGCAAAAAAGTGCCAAGCCCTACGTGCAGGGTTACAAAGACGCGCTCGACGCCTTTTTGGCTTAGGCGGCCAAGCATTTCTTGTGTAAAGTGAAGGCCGGCCGTGGGACAGGCGGCGCTTCCGGTTTGGTCGGCGTAGACGTTTTGGTATCTCTCGCCGTCGCTCGCCTCGTCCTCGCGCTTAATGTAAGGAGGAAGCGGAATGTGGCCGTTCTTTTCAAACCATTCTTCCGTTATCGCAAAGGCAAACTTTAAAAGGCGGAATTCCGTTCCCGCGTTTTGAGGGTCGTCAAGGATTGTGGCGACAGAGCCGTCAGGAAATTGGTATCGCATTCCGGCCTTTTGCTTTTTGGCGTTCTTTACCATCGTGTTCCAAACACAGCCTTCGCCAAAGGCCGCCTGGTTAAGGAACATGAACTCAACCTCGCGGCCTGTAGTTTCCTTTACGCCAAAAAGGCGGGCGCGGCGCACGCGGCTGTTGTTAAAGACCATCAAAGTTCCGTCGTCTATAAGGCCGGGGAGGTCGTCCATTTTGTGGTGGACGACAGCGCCGCTAGTACGCCCCAAAAGCATAAGGCGGTCCTGGCCGCGGACGGCGCTTGGCCTCTGCGCGATAAGTTCCGCCGGAAGGTCAAAGTAAAAGTCAGTTCGTTTCAAAACAAAGTTCCTTGGCCGCCCTTTTCCAAGCGCTCTTTCATTTCAAGGCCAAGCTGCTTGTAGGCGCGCTCGGTGACGACGCGGCCCCTGGGCGTGCGCTGAATCAAGCCGCATTGAATCAAGTACGGCTCGTAGTAGTCTTCCAAAGTGTCTTGGCTTTCGCCAATGCTTATGGCAAGCGTTTCCGCTCCGACGGGGCCGCCGCCAAAATTGTTTATGATGGAAAGCAAAATCTCGCGGTCGTATTTTTCCAAGCCCAAGTCGTCTATTCCAAGCCGCTTTAGGCCGCTCTCCGCGATTTCCTTTGTGATGACTCCGCTTCCCTCAATCTGTGCAAAGTCGCGCATGCGGCGCAAGACGCGGTTTGCCACGCGGGGAGTTCCGCGCGAGCAGCTGGCCAAAAGAAGCGAGGCGTCGTCGTTTATCTTAACGTCCAAAATTTGCGCCGACCTTTTTATGATTAGCGACAATTCTTCCTTGGTGTAATAGTTAAAGCGCTGGACGATTCCAAAGCGGCTTATAAGGGGGCTTGAAACCATGCCCGCCTTAGTCGTCGCTCCTACAAGAGTGAATTTTGGAATCGGAATGCGGACCGTGCGCGCAGCCGCGCCTTGTCCTATCACCCAGTCAAGCTCGTAGTCTTCCATCGCGATGTAAAGCATTTCCTCGATGGCGGGCTTTAAGCGGTGGATTTCGTCAATGAAGAAAACCGTGCGCGGCGTGATTGTGGAAAGTATTCCCGCCAAATCTTTTGGCTTGTCCAAGGCGGGAGCGCTTGTCACCTTAAAGTCGGCGCCCAATTCGCGCGCGGTGATTTGCGCAAGCGTCGTTTTTCCCAAGCCCGGAGGCCCGATTAAAAACAGGTGGTCAAGCGCCTCTTCCCTGTCGCGCGCGGCTTGTATGAAAACCGAGAGATTTTTCTTAATTTCTTCCTGCCCCAAAAATTCCTTTAAAAACTGGGGGCGAAGGCTTCCTTCCTGCGCGTCGTCGGGCAAAGGAACGCCCGCGCGGACAATGTCTTGATATTCGTCGCTCATCGTTCAGTCTAAGCTAGGCCAAGTCCACAAGCGCCTGGCGGAAAATCATTTCTTCTTTTCCTGAATGTGACTTTGAGGTGAACTCCGCGTTTTCCATAAGCTGTTCGGTGATTTTGTCCACGACTTCAGTGACGTCGCGCTTGTCGTAGCCCATGTCCACCAAAGAATTTATCACGTCCTGGAATTCCGCCTGCTCCGTGTGATGGGCCGACTTTGTTGAATCTTCCAGCGAAAGCTTTCCCTTTAGCGTGAGCATGATTTTGGCGGCGGTCTTTTTTCCGATGCCGGAAACGGCTTCCAAAACTTCGGTCTTTCCGCCGTCAAGCGCCTCTACAAATTTTGATATGCTGATGTTGCTTAGGATTTTTATCGCGCCCTTGGCTCCAACGCCTTCGACTTTTAAAAGGTCAAGGAAAACATTTCTTTCCTCTTCCGTGGCAAAGCCGAACATTTTCATTTGGTCTTCGCGAACGTACATCCAAGTGAATATTTTGGCCGTCGAGCCGATGTCGCCCAACTCTTCAATCGCGCTTGCGGGAACGCTCAAATCCCATTCCCATCCGTTTACGTCAAGATGAACTGTGTTGTGCGCCTTGTAGGTAATGACGCCTTTTAAACTGTTGAACATAATACAGAATAATACCAGAAAAATGAACAAAAAGCAAGATGAAAAAAAACCTTAGGTTCTCCCCGCCCTCCGCTCGCGGCTAATTGAGGCCGCCCGCGTTGATGTGCGTGATTGCGCCGGCAAGCGCGTCGGCGGCGTGGTCGGGCTTGGGAGGCGCTGCAAGTCCAAGCAAAAGCTGAACGTAGCGCTCGACCAATTCCTTGTCGGCGGCGCCGCTTCCGGTGACGGCCTGCTTTATTTGGTTGGGCTTGTATTCTCCAAGGGGAACGCAATTTTGCGCCAGGCATAAAGTGACCACGCCGCGGGCTTCTGCGACCGACATGGCGCTGGTTTGGTTTTTGGCAAAGTAAAGGGTTTCCATCGCGGCTTCGGATGGCTTGTATTCTTGAATCACCGCGTTAAGATGGTTGTAGATATGCAAAAGCCGCGTTCCGTGGATTTCGGACGCGGCCGTTTCTATCACGCCGTATTTTACCAGCGTGAATCTCGCGCCGTTCCAGTCAATGATTCCCCAGCCGGTGTTGGCCAAGCCGGGGTCAATGCCCAGAACGCGGCGTATTTTAGGCATTTGCCTTTCCTTACTCTTCGGGAACGAAGTCTTCAGGATATTCTACTGTTGTGTAGACATTCTGAACGTCGTCGTTGTCCTCAAGCTTGTCGATCATCTTCTGGACTTTGGCGGCTGTGTCCTTGTCTACGGGCTGGTAGGCTTCGGGAACCATTCCGACTTCGCCGGAAAGGGACTCGAATCCCTTAGCCTGCAAGGCTTCCATAACGCCGGCAAAGGCTTCCTGAGAAGTCGTTACAGTGATGATTCCGTCCTCGTTCTCAACGTCGTCGGCGCCGGCGTCAAGCGCGACTTCCATCACTTCGTCTTCGCTTACTTTTTCGGCGTCGTATGTGATTGTTCCCTTGCGGCTGAACATGCGGCTTACGGAGCCTGTTGTTCCGAGGTTTCCGCCGTTCTTGTTGAAAATGTTGCGGACGTCGGCGGCCGCGCGGTTCTTGTTGTCGGTCAAAACTTCGACCAAAACGGCGACTCCGCCAGGAGCGTATCCTTCGTATACCATTTCTTCGTAGTTAGATCCGCCGTCTTCGCCTGTTCCCTTCTTGATGGCGCGCTCAATGTTGTCCTTGGGCATGTTTGAGGCGCGGGCCTTAAGGATGGCCGTGCGCAAGCGGGGGTTTGAGTCGGGGTCGCCGCCGCCCATGCGAGCCGCGATTGAAATTTCTTTAATGAACTTTGTGAAAAGCTTTCCGCGCTTGGCGTCCGCGATTCCCTTGGCGTGTTTGATTGTCGCCCATTTACTGTGTCCTGACATAGAGGATCTCCTATATTGAATAAATTTATAAGCGTGTAATGCTAGAAAGTTATTTTACCATAAATAAATGGAATTGGTCAATAGTTTTACAAAAAAGCGCGGCTCCCAGTTGCGGCTTCGTCTGTTCGGCGCCGCTCGATATCGTCGCTTCCCTAATGGCAAACGCTAGCAAAATTCCGCCCTTTATGCTACAATGTCGCTATGGTAATCGCGGAAATCGGAACATCGCACGAAGGCTCTCTGGAAAAGGCAAAGCGCTTGATTGACGCGGCAAAGGAAGCCGAGGCCGACGCGGTTAAATTCCAGTGGGTCATCGCGGACGAAATCCTTCACCCAAAGACAGGCTTTGTCGATTTGCCCACGGGCCGCATTCCCCTTTACGAGCGCTTTAAGCAGCTGGAATGTCCGCCCGATTTTTACGCGGCCACTTTGGAATACGCGCGCTCGCTGGGCCTTAAATGGATTTGCTCGCCCTTTGGCTTAAAAAGCCTCAAGCTTCTTTTGGAGCTAAAGCCCGACGCGGTTAAAATCGCCTCGCCGGAACTGAACCATTTTCCAATGCTGAAGGCCCTGGCCGCCGCGCGAAAAGCGGACGCCGCGCGAAAAACGGACGGCGAACAAAAAGCGGACGGCGAACAAAAAGCGGACGGCGAACTTCAATTGGACAGCGAACCAAAATCGAACGAGGCGCGCGAATCGAATGAGGCCGCCTCCCCCGCCCCCGCCGCAGTTCCCGTAATAGTTTCTAGCGGCGTTTCCAAAACGCGCGACATAGAGGCGGCGCTTGCCGTTTTGGGAACGGACGGAGTGACGCTCCTCCACTGCATAACAAGCTACCCTGCCCCCGAAGAGGAATACAACGTACGACTTATCGCCGCGCTAAAAAAAGACTTTGGCGTTGAGACTGGCCTTAGCGACCACTCGCTTGACCCGGTATTGGTTCCCTGCCTCGCCGCCTCGCAAGGAGCGACCGTTTTTGAAAAGCACATAACGCTAAGCAAAAAGACAAGCGGCCTTGACGACCCTGTCGCGCTTGAGCCGGAGCAATTTTTGCAAATGACCCGCGCGCTAAAGCAATGCCAGGCAGCGATGAATCGCTACGGAAGCGAGCGCGGCGAAAAGGAAATCATAGCGCAAATGTCCGAGCAATACGGAAGCGAGCGAGTCCAAAAAGTTTTGGGAAGCGGAATCAAGGCGCTGGCCCCGGCCGAAGAAAAAAATTACGGGCGCACAAACAGAAGCCTTCATTACATGAAAGCCTTTGAAGCCGGCCACGTTTTGGAAGCCGGGGACGTTGGCGTTTTGCGCACCGAAAAAGTTTTGACGCCAGGACTAAGCCCGGAATTTTTGGAAAGCGTCATAGGAAAAAAACTTCGCCGCGCGGTCGATGACGGAGCGGGCGTGGCTTGGGAAGACATTACGGAGGAAGGGCATCTATGAAAAACATCTTTGGACTTTTTGTTTTTATTATGGCGGCGCTGACTTCCGCCCTTTGCGCCACGCCCCAAGAAAAGCTAGCGCGCGTGGGCTACTTTGAAAACGAAGTCTTCCAAGAAGGAGCGCAAAAAGGCTCGGTAAAGACCGGCTACGCCTACGAGTATTACCAAAAGCTTTCGGAATACACTGGCTGGAAATACGAATACGTCTACGGCGAGTTCGGCGACTTGTACCAAATGCTCTTGGACGGAAAGATTGACTTTTTGGCCGGTCTTGCATGGCGCGCCGACCGCGCCGGCATCATCGGCTATCCCGATTCTCCTATGGGAAGCGAAAACTACAATTTAATCAAGCGCGCCTCGCTGGACCAAATCACCGCCGACCCCGCGACTCTTAACGGAAAAAAAATCGGCGTCTTGGACAGCGCGATGGCCGGCGTCTTGGACGACTTTTTAAAGGCGCGCGCGATAAAGGCCGACGTGGTCCGCTTTAACGACTACGGACCACTTTTTGAGGCCTTTGACAAGGAGCAGATTGACGTTTTGGCCGCGGAAGGCGACGGCGCCTACGGCAGGTCCAACGCGGAGCTTTTGTACCCTTACGGATTTTCGGACTACTATCTTTGCGTGGCCAAGAACAAGCCGGAGCTTTTGGCGGAACTGAACGCGGCGCAGGCCGAGCTTTTTAAGAACGAGCCGAACTACATAAACACGCTCAAAAGCAAATACTATCCTGTAAGCGTGGCAAGCCGAGCCTTTTCGGCAGCCGAAAAAAAATGGCTTTTGGAAAACACAAAGGCGCGCGTGGGCTACCTTAAAGACTACCTTCCCTACAGCGCTTGCGCCAAAGACGGAACGGCCACTGGACTAGTCACCGACGTAATGGCCAGAATGTGGGAAGGCCTTGGATTGCAGAACATAGAAGTTTCGTACGAAGGCTTTGACAGCTACGACCAAATGACGGCAGCGCTCGCTTCAGACAAAATAGACATTGCCTTTCCCGTGGGCGGCGGCTTGTACTATTCCGAGGAAGGCGGAATCTTCCAGTCAACGCCGCTTGTTTCCGCGGTGACCGAGCTTGTCCACAAGGGCGAATACACGGAAAAGACGACGGAGCGTTTCGCGGTCAACGAAAACAACCGCATGCAGTATTACTTTGTAAAGACCTATTATCCAAACGCCAAAATAACTTTCTACAGTTCCATCGACGCCTGCCTTAAGGCCGTCAAAAACGGAGAGGCCGGCTGCACGACGCTGAACGGCCTTAGAGCCAACGACATTTTGCGAAACAGGCGCTACTCGGGCCTTTCGGTAATTCAAACGACGCATAACGACGACCGCTGCTTTGGAGTCCAAATCGGAAACGCGGGCCTTTTGATGCTCTTGAACCGAGGAATAAACATTCTTGGCGCCGACTACGCGCAGAACATGGCCTTTAAGTATTCGGACATGCTTTATTCCTATTCGCTCGCCGACATCATAATGAACAACCTGCTGATTTTCGCGGGCGTCGTTTTCGCCATCTCCGCGCTTGTCATGGCCTTGATTTTCCGCGACATGAAGCGAAAGCAGCGCAATTTGGAGGAACGCGCCGCGCTGAACAAAACTTTGGCGCAAGCCCTGGAGGCGGCGGAACAGGCCAACAAGGCCAAGACCGCCTTCCTTTCCAACATGAGCCACGAAATCCGCACCCCGATGAACGCGATCATAGGACTAGACAGCCTGGCCTTGCGTAACAAAGACCTTCCGCAAGAGACGCGGGAACAGCTTGAAAAAATCGGGGAAAGCGCGCGGCACTTGCTTGACTTGATAAACGACATTCTTGACATGTCAAGGATCGAGTCGGGCCGCCTTACGCTTAAAAATGAAGAATTTTCGTTAAAGGGAATGTTGGAGCAGTTGAACACAATCGCCCGCGCCCAGTGCGACGAAAAGGGCCTTTCATACGAATGCCGCGCGCTGTCTGGCGCTGACGGCCGCTACATCGGCGACGAGCTAAAAATCAAGCAGGCGCTTTTAAACGTTCTTTCAAACGCCATAAAATTCACCGACGCTCCCGGAAGCGTTTTGTTCACAGTGGAAATGGCGGCCTCATACGGCGACCACTCCAGCCTTAAATTTTTTGTCAAAGACACGGGCATCGGAATGGACCAAGCCTTCATTCCAAAAATTTTTGACGCCTTTGCCCAAGAGGACAGCGGCCGCAGCAACAAGTACGGAAGCACGGGACTAGGAATGGCCATCACCAAAAACATTATCGAGCAAATGAACGGCTCGATTACGGTCGAATCCCAAAAAGGAAAGGGAACCTGCGTCACGCTGACCATTCCCCTAACCAACTGCGCCGCCAGCGCGGCCGAAGACAGCGCCGGAAAAAGCAAGCAAAAAGCGCGCGCCTCCCTTAACGGAAAGAAAATCCTCTTGGCGGAAGACGTCGAGATAAACGCCGAGATAATGCAAGAAGTGATTGAGGCGCGCGGCGCGAAAATCGACCGCGCTTCAAACGGAAGGCTTGCCGTAGAAATGTTTGAAAAAAGCGCGGCCGGCCATTACGACGCGATTTTAATGGATGTCCGAATGCCCGAGATGGACGGCTTGGAAGCGGCCGCCAAAATCCGCACGCTTCCCCGCCCCGACGCGAAAAAAATTCCCATCGTCGCTCTCACAGCCAACGCCTTTGACGAAGACGTGCAGCGCTCCTTGCAGGCCGGAATGAACGCGCACCTTTCAAAGCCTGTCGAGCCGGAGGACTTGTACAAAACGCTCGAAGAACTTATTTGGAAGGCGCAAGCCTAGCATTTGGAAAAGCTATTTTTTTTGAAACATTATTCCGCCAGAGTAGTCAGGAATGCCGTCGCTTCCGGTCATGATAAAGCCGCGAGTCGACAAGGCGACATAGGAGCCGTCGGCTTTTCTGGCGCGGTAAACAAAGGGAACCACGGCGGCGTCTCCGTTAAAGACCAAATCGATGGCTTTTTTATAGAGTTCCAAGTCGTCGGGGTGAATGTAATCCCGCCAAATCTTGTCGGCGTGGTACATATATTCAGACTTCAGTCCAAAGTCGTCAATAATAGAAAGGGCCCACCGCGAATAGTCGTAGCGCAAGTCGCAAAGGTAAATGTAGCCGCCGCCGGCGACCGTGAGCAAGGCGCCGAACAAGCTGTCAAGCATGCGCTTTCGTTCTTCTGGAATTTCAACGTCGTCTCCATACTGGCTCTTAATCTTTTCCACGCCTTTGCGCGATTTTACAAGATTCTTGTTCTCGTACATGTCGCGGTCGGCGCGCTCAAAAACATCCGAAAAAGAGTTGTCCTTATAGGGGTCGTAAACGGCCAAGCCCACGGCCAATTCCGGGCCTGACTTGAAGCGGCCGTTTTTTTCGGACCTTTCCCTAAGTTCCTTTACAAACTGCTCGCGCCTGTCGTAGTCGTAATCTGTCAAGATCGCGACAAACTCGTCGCCGCCTATTCTAAAGACCGGGCTGTGCTTAAAGACGTCGCAAATCATCCCGCTGGCGCGCTGCAAGGCCTCGTCTCCAAAAGAGTGGCCGCGCGTGTCGTTGAGCATTTTTAGGTCGTTCAAGTCGCACATCAAGACGGCAAAGTTAAAGTCATGCGAGCCCGTCCTTATCTTTCCGTCAAGGACTTGGGAATGTTCGGCGAAGGCGTTCTTGTTCTTTATGCCGGTAAGCTCGTCGCGCCTTGCCATCCGTTCCGCCGACAAAAGGTTTTTAGCCTGCTCCTCTTTTTCGCGAACTTCGTCGTCAATGTTTTCCATGCAGCACAAAATATGCTCGCGGTCTTCGCACATTATGTCAACATGGCGAACGTGCACAATTTTTCCGCCTATGACCAAGCGGCAAGTTATGGAATAGGTGTCGTTTTTGGCCAAGTTTTTTAGGATTGTTTCTTTGTCGTGAATTTTCAAAGCATCGGGAAGGTCGTCGGGATGAACGAACTTGCACGCGTTTTTGCCGGCCATAAAGAAAAAATCTTTTCCTTCCCTGGGAATATCCCAATCGGAAACCAATTTTGGGCGTATGAATTCCTTGTAGAGGCCAGTGGCGATTTCGACATAATAGAGGCTATCAAAATGCTTGGACAGGGAGTTGGCGATATGCGTGAACGTTGTTAAATCTACTTCCATAATAGGAACATTATAACGCCTATTTGGGAAATTTGCCACAAGAAAAGAGTTTAAAAACAAAAGGTTTAAAAAAGCGTTAAAATAAAAAAAGGACTTCCTGTAAGGAAATCCTTTTCTAAGCGGCAGAAGGGAGTCGCCTTGCGCTCGCCCGCCTCCTGCGTCCTCGCTCCAGGCCGTCTGCGCTGCCTGCCGGCGGCCTCCTGCCGCCTTTTCGGCTGGCGCCGCGGCAGCTCCGCTTCGACTCCCTTATTCCTAACCAAAAGCGTTTAAAAAAAAGAAAAGAGTTTCCAAGACGGAAACCCTTTTTTCGAGCGGCAGAAGGGAGTCGAACCCTCGTCATCAGCTTGGAAGGCTGAGATAATGAGCCGTTATATGACTGCCGCAAATGTTCCTAAATAATAGCGAAAACGCGCGGTTTTGTCAATAACTTTGCGAAATATTTTTCGCAAAGTTATTGTCGCCTAATTGGAGCGCGTTACGAGCGGGCGGCAAGAATCATCTTCGCGGCGGAGGCGGGGTCTAGGCCGTCGCTTTGCTCGCGGGTCTTTAGGTTCTTTACGCTGATTTTTCCGTCGGCGGAAACGAAGACGCCCCACAAAACGCTCTTAGCCTCGGCAAGCGCGTACTGCTGGCCCATCTTTTTGGCTTCTGGGAAGACCTCCACTTTTACGCCAAGAGAGCGCAAGGCGGCGGCGGCTTTTTGGGCCTCTATCAAAAGCTTTTCGTCTTGGCAGAAAATTTCCGCGTCAAGGTAGGAGCCTTTTTTTCCGGCGATTCCCAGCTGCTCCATGGCCGCCATCAAGCGGTCTAGTCCTATCGAGCCGCCGACGCCGGGGATCCTCTCCTTTGTGTAAAGGCCGGCCAAGTTGTCGTAGCGGCCGCCCGAGCAAACCGAGCCGATTGAAGGAAGGTCGTCCAAAAAGCTTTCGTAGACAAGGCCCGTGTAGTAGTCAAGGCCGCGGGTGATGCTGGGGTCAAGGACAAAGGAGGATGCGATTCCGGCGGCCTCCAGCATTTGGTAGACTTGGCGCATTCTTTTCGTGTCGTCGCCCGCTCCTCCGCAAAGGCCTTCCATTTTTTTAATGGCCTCTTCAAATGTCGCGCTAGGCTCGATGTATTCCAGGATTTTTTTTGCGGCGTCGTCGCTTTTTGTCGCTTCCACAAGTTCCGCCATGACAGCGTCCTTTCCCACTTTGGCAAGCTTGTCAACGGAACGCAAGATGTCCTCGCTCTTGTCAGCCACTCCAAGCGCGGCCAAAAAGCGGTTGAAGGCGCCTCGGTGGTTTATGTGAATCTTTATTTTTTCGATTCCGATTGCGGCCAAGGCTGCCTTCATCGCGCAAAGGATTTCGGCGTCGCAAACGGCGGAGTCGCTTCCAACCGTGTCGATGTCGCACTGGACAAATTCGCGGTAGCGGCCTGCCTGGGGTTTTTCTCCGCGCCAAACTTTTGCGATGTGGTAGCGCTTAAATGGAAAGGCAAGCTCGGCCTTGTGCTCGGCCGTAAAGCGCGCGAAAGGCACCGTAAGGTCAAAGCGCATGGCCACGTCGCGGCCTCCGTTGTCCTCAAAGCGGAAGACTTGCTTTTCCGTCTCGCCGTTTGACTTTCTGAGCAAGATTTCTGTGTATTCCAAAACCGGCGTGTCAATCGGCACAAAGCCGTACGAGCGGTAAACGCCAGTGATTTTTTCGATTAAGTCGGAGCGAAAAATCTGCTCCTGCGGAAGCGCGTCCCTAAAGCCCTTTAGCACGCGCGGCTGAATTATTTGATTTTCCATGATTGTTGTATTGTAGCGCAAGCGCCGCAAAGATTCAAGCAAGAATTTCGGCCTAAAGCGGCGGGACAAGCCTTTTTACGCCTGGATTTGTTCCAGAGCCAATTTTGCCACGGCTTGCTCGGCTTCCTTTTTGTTCTTTCCTGTGGCGGGGCCGTAGGCTTTGTCGCCAAGGTGGACGGAGACGTAAAAGACGCGCTCGTGGTCGGGGCCTTCCGCCTTTACAAGCTCGTAGCGGGGAATGTCCTTGCATTTTTTTTGGAAGGCTTCCTGCAAGAGGCTTTTGTAGTCGCGGCCGGCCTTGTTTTCTTGGACGCTTCGGACTGCGGGAACGATGAAGCGCAGGATGTATTCTTCGGCGGCCTCGTAGCCGGAATCAAGGTAGTAGGCGCCGATGACGGCTTCCATGCAGTCGGCCAAAATCGCGGGCTTTGTCCGGCCCCCGCTCATTTCCTCGCCCTTCCCTAAAATCAGCATTTTGTCAATACCGTATTCAAGCGCCACGGGGGCCAAGGCTTTCTCGCTTACGACGGCGGCCTTGATTTTGGCCAAGTCGCCTTCGGGGTTTTGGGCCATGTCCTCGTACAAGAAGGCCGCCGTGGCAAGGCCAAGCACGCTGTCGCCCAAAAATTCCAGGCGCTCGTTGTTGCACCTTTTAAAGGCGCGGCTTTCGTTTGAGAAGGAACGGTGGTGGAAGGCCAAGTCCAAAAGCTCCAAGTCGCGGAACTTTAGCCCAAGGGGCTTGCAAAAGGCCAAAAGAGCGGCCTTTCGTTCCGGGGAGATTTTTTTTGAGCCTCTAAAGATTTCCTTAAAATTTTT
>ONET01000039.1 GCA_900316905.1 uncultured Treponema sp. | reverse complement strand
TTACCGAGGGCGAATTGATAGAAACAATCAAGACGCTTTCCTACGAGCTTACGCAAGTTCGCAAGGAAAACACTTTGCTAAAATCAAAGCTGGTCAAAGCGGCCGCCCAGGGCTTTAAGGTATAACAAAAAACGGACGCAAAACAAAAATCGCGCCGCGGCATTGGAGGACTAAAATGAACTTTCTTTACATAAACTATCCGTCTTGGATCCATCCGGAAATTTTCCCCGGCGTTCCCATGCTGGGGCTTTTGCGCTGGTACGGCCTGATGTACGTCTTTGCCTTTGGCTTCGCTTACATGGCGCTAAAAAAACAATTTTCGGAAGGCGCTTTGGAAACAAGCGGCCGCAAAACCACCGAAGACGATTTGGTAAGTTTTATCGCGATGGGAATTGTTTTTTTGCTCGTAGGCGCACGCGTTTTTTCAACGCTCATCTACGACACAAGCGGAAAATATTTGTCAAAGCCTTGGCTGATTTTTTGGCCATTTGACGAAGGCGGCCGCTTTACGGGCTTGCAGGGAATGTCATACCACGGCGGCGCCATCGGCGGAACGATTGGCATGTGGGTTTGGTGCAAGATTCACAAGCGCCCATACTTGCAGTGGACAGACGCGATGTGTACCGCGATTCCGATTGGCTACACATTTGGCCGTGTCGGAAATTTCCTTAACGGCGAACTTTACGGACGCATTACAAAAATGTCTTGGGGAATGATTTTCCCAGACGCTGAGCGCTTTTCAACATCAATAGACTGGGTAAAAGATTTTGCCGCGTCAGTGGGAATGGAAGTCGGCAAAGGCGCCTTGGTAAATTTGCCCCGCCACCCAAGCCAATTGTACGAAGCTTTTTTTGAAGGAATCGTACTTTTTTTGATTTTGTGGGCGCTTAGAAAGAAAAAGCCCTTTGACGGATTTTTGTCAGGCCTCTATTTGGCAGGCTACGGCTTTTTCCGCTTTTTCTTGGAATACTTTAGGATGCCGGACGCGGACCTGGGCTTTAGAATCGCAAGCGACCCTTCCGCCTCAATCAGCCAAAACACTTCGCTGCTAAACCTTTCCACCGGCCAAATTTTATGCGTCCTGATGATTTTGGCTGGAGCCGGAATTATTGCGGGAGCGGGAATCTGGGCAAAACGAAAAGGTGAAGGGCGGGAAACGGCAGGAAGGAAAAACTAGCTTTTAAAATTGAACTTCCAAACCAATTTTTGGAAGGAATTCCATCGTAGAACCGCCGCTAGTTCGCGACTTGTAATCATCGTCATTATACGCTTCAAATGCCGTGGCAAAAAAAGTTATGTCCGCGACAGCAAAAAGATGCTTCCCAAGTTTATATTTGACGCCCGTTTCAAATGTCCAAAAAATTTTAAAACTATTAGAGTCGCTTACAGTCTTTACGCCCAATGACGCGCTTTCATATTGATAAGGCTCAAATCCAAAAGCAAAACCGGTTCCGACATAAAAACGAAAATTTGATTTTACAAACGTGAATTCCGGCATAAAAGAAATTTTATGCGAAAAAACATATGATTCTGATTCTGAAGTTGAAAACAAACTGTAAGAATATTTCAAAGAGCAGTTATATCCAAAATCAAATCCAAAAAAGCAAATCTCACCTATATCACAAACAGGAATCCCTATTCCAAAATAAAAATCAGGATTAAATGTAGTTTTTGAATACGGCATTGAAATAGTTCCGCCAGAAAGCGTTGAATAACTATAAGAAGTTTGTTCGGAGCCTATCGCGCCAACTTGAATCATGATTCCTACAGAGTCCTTCGCTCTTGCCGCAGAAACAAAAAATGTTATGGAAAGGAAAAATAAAAGCGACTTTTTGAATAAAGTCATAAACGCAAACTCCAATGATTTTATTAGCGTAATTCTATTATACGCACAATATTTATTATTTACAACTATTTTTTCCGACAACGCAAGCGTCAGACAAAGAAAGCGCCAAAAAGACCGTCTTGGAGTTAATTAAGCGTTTTATGTAAAACGCAGCCGCAATATTGTTCAGCGCAATTGTTCCATCCCCCATAAAATTTACTTGACACCATATATAACACCATATATAATTTGAATATGGCTCAATGGGAAAAACTGTTAAGCAAAATAAAATCGCTTGACAAGGACATGCGCTTTGCGGAACTTAAAAAGGTTCTGCAAAGTTACGGATACGCGGCGTCGCAGCCAAGGCGGGGAAGCAGCCATTACACATTCCGAAACAAACAAAGAACAGGAGGATTGACATGAAAACGTTTGAAGAATATATGAAACTGCCCTACAAATTGGAAATTGTTCCTGACACAGAAGAATCCGGCTTTGTCGCTTCATATCCGGAACTTCCTGGCTGCATTACCTGCGGCGAAAGCATAGCTGACGTTGTCGCAAACGCGGAAGACGCCAAAAAGGAATGGATTTTGGCCGCTCTTGAAAACGGCGTTAATATTGAGGAACCTGAAACTGCCGATTCATATTCCGGCCAATTCAAGCTCCGCATTCCTAAAACCTTGCACAAAACCCTTGCGGAAGATTCCAAAAAAGAAGGCGTAAGCATGAACCAATATTGCGTGTATCTTTTGTCAAAAAATTCAGAAAAAGAGCGCGCGACGTTTTCTCAAAAACGCGCGCAAGCCTAAAAAGCCGCCGCGCGATGACGCCTTTCAAGCCATAAAAAACAGCCCGCGATGTTTCGCGGGCCGTTCGTTTTAGGCATGCAACGCCTTTTTATCACATGTCATTGCCCGACTTGATCGGGCAATCTTTTACTTATTAAGCACGGCGGCCAATTTTTCGGCGGTAAAGCCCATGTGCTGCGCCACCTTGTTGGCCGGGCCTGATTCGCCAAAGCGGTTGATTGTGAACAAATCGTCCGCGCTTGTGGCGTATCCTTCCCAGCCCTGGCTTACGCCAGCTTCGGCAACAACTACGCGCTTAGCTCCGCCCAAAAGCTTGGCCTTCTCTTCCGCTTTCAAGGCGTCAAAGGCTGTCTTGTCCATTACAGAAACAACGCGAACCTTCTTTCCGCTGACCAACTTGGCGGCGGCAAGAGCCATGTTCACTTCGCTTCCTGTGGCCAAGACCGTGATGTCGGGCGTCGCCGCTCCTTCCTTAACGATGTAGGCGCCGTTCTTAAGAGACTTCTTCCAGTTCTTGTCGGCCTTTTCGTAAACCGTAAGGTTTTGGCGGGTAAGGGCCAAGCAAACCGGATGGTCTTTTGAAGCCATCGCGATTTCCCACGCGGCGCAAGCCTCTTCGGGGTCGCCCGGGCGCAAAACGTGAACGTTGGGGATCGCGCGCAAAGAAGCCAAAGTTTCGATCGGCTGGTGGGTCGGTCCGTCCTCGCCTACGTAGATTGAGTCGTGAGTCAAAACATAAATCGTGTTCAAGCCCATCAAGGCCTGGATGCGCAAGTTGGGGCGCAAGTAGTCGCTGAAAACAAAGAATGTCGCGCAGAAGGGCCTGAGTCCTCCGTGCAAGTTGATTCCGGCGCAAACCGCGCTCATGCCGAATTCGCGGATTCCGAATTCGATTGTGCGGCCCTTTTGGTTTTCATAGCTGTAAGTTCCGTCGTCATGTTTGATGGCGGTCTTGTTGGGTCCCATCAAGTCGGCGCTTCCGCCAACAAAGTTCAAGTAGCGGTCGGCGATGACGTTGATCATCTTTCCGCTTGAAGCGCGAGTGGCCTCGCTGTCGCCCACCTTGTATTTGGGAGCGGCAGCCTTTCCTGTGGGCTTTCCAGCCTGGAAAGCGTCCCACAATTTTTTAAGCTCGGGATTCTCTTTTGCCCAAGCGGCGAATTCTTTTTTCCAGTCTTCCTCTTTTTTGGCCCAAGCGGCTTTCTTTGACTCAAAGTACTTGACGGCCTCAGGGTCAACGTAGAAGTCCTGGTCAAGCGGAATGCCAAGCGTTTTGCGCGCGGCGATGATTCCGTCCTTTCCAAGAGGAGCGCCGTGAACGTCAGCCGTTCCCTGTTTGGGAGCGCCCTTTCCGATTACGCTCTTAAGCATGATGAGCGTGGGCTTGTCCTTGCATTTCTTGGCTTCGGCCACAAGCTCGACGATTTTCTTTACGTCGTACATGCTGCCTTTGAGAACCTGCCAGCCGTAGGCCTCGTAGCGCTTGGCGATGTTTTCGTCAAAAGCGATGTCGGTGTTTCCGTCAATGCTGATTTTGTTCTGGTCGTAGAACACGATGAGCTTGCCAAGCTTAAGGTGGCCGGCCAAGCTGCAGGCCTCGCTTGAAACGCCTTCTTCCAAACAGCCTTCGCCGACCAAAGCGTATGTGTAGTGGTCGACGATTTTATGCGCCTTTGTGTTGAAGCGCGCGGCCAACATTGATTCCGCCACAGCCATTCCAACTGACATGGCCACGCCCTGTCCAAGCGGGCCGCTGGTGTTTTCAACGCCGTCAGTCTGGCCGTACTCCGGGTGTCCCGGGCACTTTGAGCCGACTTGGCGGAAGTTCTTGATGTCCTTAAGGCTTACCTTGTAGCCGGCCAAGTGAAGGATTGAATACAAGAACATCGAACCGTGTCCTGCGGAAAGAACAAAGCGGTCGCGGTCAAGCCATTTTGAGTCGGCCGGATTGTGCTTCAAAATTTCACCGTAAAGAACGGCGGCCAATTCGGCGGCTCCCAACGGAAGTCCCGGATGTCCTGAGTTAGCCTTTTGAATGGCGTCCATCGAAAGCGCGCGCACGGACAAAGCCGCGGCGGCAATTCCCTTTTCGTTCATAATCTACTCCTTAGATTTTGTTGGCTGCATCGGCAAGTTCTTCCGCCGAAGCGCGACTTCTTAACAATTCCACAAAGGAATCGTCCTTTATAAGACCAGCCAACCGTGAAAGAACCTGCAAGTGGCTTTGTGAATTGCTCGTAAGCAAGACAAACATTGTGTCCACTTTTCTCCCGTCAGGCGCGTTCATATCAATTGGTTCTTTTAAATATACAACTGTAATTTGCTGCTCGTCGCTTCCGGTCAAAAGAATGTCGCGGCAATGAGGAAGCGCTATTCCCCTTCCGACGGCAGTGCTCAAAACCTTTTCGCGGGCGCTCAATCCTTCAAGCAATTGAGCCGGCGTGACCGACTTTGGCAATTTGATTTTTGTCTTGATTTGTTCGTAAACTTCAAACGGCGTGTCCGCGTCAACATTGCCTATCACGCCGCCGCGCAAAATCAAATCTCCAATATTAACATTTTCACCCATAAAAACTCCCACTTTTAAACAATAGTAAAATTATTCCGTTTTTCAGATTCAATGACGCCGCGCAAGGCGCCCTCGATGTCCTCAAAATTGTATTCCATCCCTTCAAGCGAAAGGTCAAGCGTCGCTTGGTCCTCAACAGCCGCGTCCGGATTGGAATCGATTGATTCCAAAATTCTGTTTATGTGCGCAAAAAGCTGCGACAAAATGACAAGCTCGTTTTGCGGAAACTTGTCAAAGTTGGCCGACGACGATTCAACGTCGTAAACCAAAGACGAGACGCGGCTGTAAAGGTCCAAGGCCGCGTTCCGAATTTCGCCAACCGGGAAGTCGGCAAAATAATTGTACTTTCTGGCAATTATAGCATGACGACCCGCGATGTGCAACAAAACATAGCGCCTTTCATCCGGCGTGAGCGCGAAATTTTCAGGAAACATTGTCTTAAGCAAAAGCGTCAAATCCTTTTGCTTCCTAAATTCAAAGTCTCGCAAAAAATTGTCAAGGATGTATTCGGGAATTTTGAATTTCAAATTTCCCAAGTCGCCCGGATCTTTTTTCATTTCGCCTTTGTTCCAAGTTCCAACAGCAGGAACATCCTGGCCCTTGTACCACAAGCGCGTCTCCACGCCAAAAAGTTCCAGCGCGATTTTTTTTGAATGCATCAAATAATTTTCCACTGAATCGCAATTAAACAAACAAAGCGTTTCCAAGTCTTCGTAAAAGGCAAATGCGAGCTGTTCCTCAATCGTGGCGCACGGACCTTCGCGTTCCAAAACCTTAATCAAGGCTTTTTCAAACGCCTCGCCCCAAGCGGCCCTTTCGCTGTCGGCGTCTCCAATTTGAACAATCGCGCCGGATTGGTCGCGCGTTCTTTTTTGCGGAAAAATTTCAATCTCGCCCTTGTCCCAATTCAAGACACGGCAAACTATGCGGTCGCCAGAACGCAAGCCGTCGCCGTCTATGAATCGGCTCAAGTCGCAGCCAGTGATTTTTACAATCGACGGAAGCTCAAAGTCCGTGTCAGCCAAATCGTACTCCGACATGGCAGGATCCGCCGCTATGTATTGAACCTCGTATTCCTCTCCGTAAAGAACGTTCAAGTCAAGCGCGGTTTCCTTTCTAAATTCGCCGACTCTATGCGGAAGCTCTCTTCCGTCATAAAAAAATTTCCAGCTGGCGGGATTTTGCATCTCGTCCACAAAAGGCATAAAGCGGCTTCCGGGAACGAACATCTTGTTTTTAAATTCTTCCGCCGTCAGCGTGAACGAAAAGAAGCGCCCTGTAAAGGCGGCCGCCCGCGTGATGAATTTTCCGTCCTCAATCCAAGAGACATAGGGGCTTTCGGCAAGATAGTCCTCACCCTCCCGCTGCGTCAAACTAAAGCCCTTTCGGCTCATTTCGCGGGTAAAGTCTTTGAGAGTAAATGGAGTTTTTCGCGACCTTAAAAAATCGTCAACGGCTAAATCTTCCGAAAACTGCATTGATAGGAATTATAATAGCGCAAAAAAAGATTTATGGCAATGCGACAAATTTAAAGAAATGCGCCGCTTTGCTAATGAAAACATTTACTGTCCGCTTGCGCAGACTACTGGCAATGCGACGAATTTAATAAAAACGCCCGCCAAAAAAGCGGGCGCTTAGCTGCAAACGGATTTCCCCGCCTACACGTTCCTTATGTCTTCCACCGGGCACTTTAGGTCGGTGAAAATCTTTTTCACTTTCGCCAGCGGAACGCCGGTCACCTTAAGCGTAAGAGGCCTCTTTTTCTTGTCGCTGGGAGCGGTCGTAACAAGCGAAACGATGTTGCCGCCCGCTTCGGCGATTTTTTGCGAAATCTTGGCCATCTCGCCTGGTGTGTCGTTGGGATACACGACCGCGCGCACGCCCTTTTGCGTCACGCCGAACATTTCGGCGAACATAAAGAACAAGTCGCTTTCGGTGATGATTCCCACAAGCGCGCTGCCTTTTACGACCGGCAAACAACCAACCTGCTTTTCGACCATAATGCGGGCGGCTTCTTCCACCACGTCGTCGGGCGATACGCTAAAGACCTTTGTGGTCATGATTTTCTTTACGTTCAACTTAGAAAGCAAGTAGCTGATTTCGTACATGTCAAGCGTCGTGGCCAGACTGGGGCCGGCTTGAAGCAAGTCGTTCTTTGTAATGATGCCGACAAGCTTTCCGCCCTTTACGACCGGCAGCTTTGAGATATTGTTTTTGTTCATCAATTCTTTGGCTTCTGTAACGGTTGTCTCCGGTTCCACCGTAATAACCGATTTTTTCATCACGTCTTTGACTATCATCGCGTTCCTCCAATAAAAAGCGTTGCCTACATTATAGCGCTGTTTTAGTTTTTTCGCAAATTTTAACCGCCCAGATAGGCTTCCTTGACCGCCGGATTCTTGGCCAATTCCTTGGCGTCGCCGTCCTTGGTGATCGAGCCTGTTTCCAAAACGTAGGCGCGGTTGCTGATGGAAAGCGCCTTAAAGGCGTTTTGCTCAACCAGCAAAATCGTCGTTCCAGTCTTGTTGATTTTTTGAATGATCTCAAAAATCTCGTCAACCAAAATCGGAGCCAAGCCCATGCTGGGCTCGTCAAGCAAAAGCAATTTGGGCTGGGCCATCAAGCCGCGGCCCATCGCGAGCATTTGCAATTCGCCGCCGCTCAAGGTTCCGCTAATCTGCGTGATTCGCTCTTTAAGTCGGGGGAACAATTCAAAGACCTTTTCCATGTCGGCCTTGATTCCGGCCTTGTCGCTTCTCGTAAAGGCGCCCATTTCCAAGTTGTCGCGGACGCTAAGGTTCAAGAAAATGCGCCTTCCTTCCGGCACTTGAATCAAGCGACGGCGGACGATTTGGTCAGGAGCCAAGTTTGTGATGTCCTCGCCCTCAAACTCAATCTTTCCGCCGCGCTTTTTTATTATGTTCGACACGGCATGAAGCGTCGTCGTCTTTCCGGCTCCGTTCGAGCCAATCAAAGAAATTATTTCGCCCCGCTCAACGTTAAAGCTGATTTCGCGCAAGGCGTTTATCGCGCCGTAGCTGACCGACAGTTTTTGCACTTTAAGCATTCAAAGCCTCCTGTCCAAGGTAAGCCTTAATTACCTGCGGATTAGTCTTGATTTGGTCAGGCGTTCCTTGCGCGATTATGCGGCCGTAATCCAAAACCATAATGCGCTCGCAGATTCCCATGACCAACCTCATGTCGTGCTCAATCAAAAGAATCGTCAAGTTGAACTTTTCCCTGATAAAGGCGATCATATTCATAAGGTCTTCGGTTTCCTGGCCGTTCATGCCGGCGGCCGGCTCGTCAAGCAAAAGAATTTTGGGCTCGCTGGCCAACGCGCGCGCGATTTCCAATTTGCGCTGCTCACCGTAGGGAAGGTTCTTCGCAAGCTCTTTTTTCTTCCCGTCAATCTTGAACAAAGAAAGCAAGAGGTCAGCCTTCTCTTCCATCTGCTTTTCGTCGTTTCTAAAGCGGCTTGTCCTTAAAAGCGCGTCAATCGGATTTGACGAGCGCAAATTGTGCAAGGCGACTTTCACGTTGTCCTCGACAGTCAAGTTTCCGAACAAGCGAATGTTTTGGAACGTGCGCGCGATTCCCAGGCGGCAGTGTTCTGCCGGATTGAACTTGTTTATCACGCGGGCCTTTCCGCGCCTGTCCCAGTAATTTATTTGTCCTTCGGTCGGAGTGTAAACGCCGCTCAACATATTGAACACCGTCGTCTTTCCCGCGCCGTTCGGGCCAATCAAGCCGACAAGCTCGCCCTCGTAAAGCGCGCAGTCAAAGTCGCTCACCGCCCTAAGGCCTCCAAAAACGATAGAAACGCCGGAAGCCTGCAAAACCATTTTCTTTTCGTCCGCCATCATTTTGCCTCCGCGCCCTTGTTTTTCTTTGTCTTTTTCTGGAGGAACTTTCGCGCCGCGTCAAAGGCTTTCACAAACGACGCTTCTTTTGTTCCAAGCAAGCCCTGCGGCCTGAATATCATCACCAAAATCAAAACGACCGGATAGAAAAGCAAGCGGTAGTTTTGCAAGAAGCGCAGGAATTCCTGCAAGTAAGTCAAAACGTAAGAGGCCAAAACGCTTCCTGTGGTGGAACCCATTCCGCCCAAAACGACGAAAATCAAATAATCGATGCTCTTTGTAAAGCCGGCCTGGTCGGGCTTGATAAAGCCGATAAGGCAAACGTAAAGCGCGCCGCCGATTCCGGCCACAAAGCTTGCCATCACAAAGCCGATCATCTTGTAGCTGAAAACACCGATGCCGCTTGAGTTGGCGGCGATTTCGTCTTCGCGCACGGCAAGAATCGCGCGGCCGTATGACGAGCGGATAAAGTTTTGAATCAAGGCGATTAAAACTACAAGCGTTCCGGTCACAACCGCAAAAGCGATCGCCGCGTTAAAGACCATAATCGTGTTGAACTGAATTCCGTTGGGGCCGCCGGTCCACTGCTTTAAGTTGACCAAGAAGACGCGGATGATTTCTCCAAAGGCAAGCGTCACGATCGCCAAGTAGTCGCCTTCCAAACGCAGCGTCGGAAAGCCGATCAAAAATCCAAAGAAGGCCGTGATGGCGGCGGCCAAAAGAATCGCAAGCGGAAGCGGAAGATGCGCGTTTGTACAAAGCAAAATTGTCGAGTATCCGCCGATGGCCATAAAGCCCGCCTGCCCCAACGAAAGCTGGCCCGTGATTCCGCAAATGATGTTCACGCTCAAAGCCATTATCGCGTTGATTCCGGCCAAAGAAAAAATTTGCGCCGTGTAAGCGTCAATCGCTCCGGCCGCGATCAAGGCCGCCGGAAGCGCCGTCGCGATGATTCCCACCGCGAACAATATAATTGTGTTTCTAACGTTCTTTGTCATAATCAAACCTTGATAACCCTCTTCTTTCCCAAAAGGCCCGTGGGCTTAACCAACAAAATCAAAATCAAAATGCCAAAGCTTATCGCGTCGGCGTACTGGCTTGGGCCGTAGCCCTTGGTCATCGTCTCGGCGATGCCCAAAATAACTCCGCCAATCATCGCTCCGGGAATCGAGCCTATTCCGCCAAGAACGGCGGCGACAAAGGCCTTAAGGCCCGGCATGTATCCCATCAATGGGTCTACTTGCGGATAGGCGCTGGCATACAAAACGCCGCCCGCTCCTGCCAACACCGAACCAATCGCAAAGGTCACGGCGATTGTCTTGTTTACGTTTATTCCCATCAAGCTTGAAGCCTGCATGTCGTAGCTTACAGAGCGCATCGCCTTTCCTGTCCGCGTGTAGTTCACCAAAACGTGAAGCGCCAACATCAACAAAACGCTCGCTATAATCACCAAGGCCTTTATTCCTGGAATCGACACAGGCCCAATCACTATAGCCGGAACGTTGAGCGCCGGAAACTGCTTAGGGTCCGGGCCGGCGAACGGAAGGACGCGCATCATGTTCTGCAAAATCAATTCAACTGCAATCGCTGTAATCAAGGAATTAAGGCGCGGCGCGTTTCGCAAGGGCCTGTAAGCCAAACGCTCAATCGCCACTCCCAAAAAGCCGCAAAAAATCATGGCGACCAAAAGCGCCGCCGCAAATCCGCCGCTTGTCGCTCCTAAAGCCACCAAAACAAAATAGCCCGCGTACGCGCCCATCATCATGATGTCGCCGTGCGCGAAGTTAATCAGCGTGACAATTCCGTAGACCATCGTGTAGCCAAGCGCGATAAGCGCGTAAATGCTTCCAAGCGAAAGTCCGTTGATGAATTGCTGCAAAAACAAAGAACCGCCGTCCACTTTTTTCTCCTATAAAAAAGGCGCCTGCCCCGACAAGCGGAACAAGCGCCTCATTGCGCTAAAATATATTAAAGCATTTTTAGCTTTTGTTCAATACCAAAAGCAAAACGCGGGCAAAATGAGGCGGGAGCCGTGCCGAGCGCTTAAGCGCGAGTGCAATACCTTAAGAGGCCTCATTCCAAAGGAATGAGCCGCAGAAAAAAAGGACTTGGTGGGGCCCCGTCAGCGACGTGGCTTGGCCGAAGGCATCAAGCCGCAAGCGAAGGACGGGGGGAACCTAAGGCTTTTTTTTCGTCGCTGGGACCCGCCGCTAAAGCCCGTTTTTTACTTATGGCTGAACCGTTGTCTTGTAAACGGCGGCCAACTTTCCGTCGTCGCCCTTTACAAGCTCAAGCATAACCGCGGCTTTGATCGGGTTGCGCTTGGCGTCAAACGAAAGGTTTCCTGTAACGTACTCGCCCTGAATTGAAGCCAAGGCGTTCTTTACGGCTGTCGCGTCGGCGCTTCCGGCCTTAACGATGGCGTCCTTCAAAAGGTAAACTGAATCGTATCCAAGAGCGGCAAAAGCGTTGGGCGCCTTGTTGTACTTGGCGCGGAAAGCGGCGACGTACTTTTGGACGGCCGGGCTTGTCGAGTCAACCGCGTAGTGGTTTGAATAGAAGCCGTTCAAAACTTCGTCGCCGGCGTTGCTTGTCAATCCGTCCCATCCGTCGGCGCCAACCAAAGCCACGTTGATTCCCTGGGCGCGAGCCTGCTTGGCGATCAAGCTAACCACGTTGTAGTAGTCGGGAAGGTAAAGAACGTCCGGGTTGGCGGTCTTGATTTTTGTCAACTGGGCGTTGAAGTCCTTGTCGTTTGTGGCGTAAGACTCTTTGGCGACGATTGTTCCGCCAAGGGCCACAAATGTCTTCTCAAAGTTCTCTGTCAAGCCGACTGAGTAGTCGTTTCCGATGTCATACAAAATCGCGGCGTTCTTGGCGCCAAGGTTTTCAACGGCAAACTTTCCGCCTACAGTTCCCTGGAAGGGATCGATGAAACAAGCGCGGAAAATAAAGTCGCCGGCGTCGGTGATGTCCGGAGCGGTGGCGGCAGGCGCGATCTGAACAATCTTCTGGGCCTGGGCGCGGCTTGTAACGGCCTTTGTGCAGCCGGAAGTGAGGGAGCCGATTACAATCTTAACTCCGTCTTTTGTCGTCAACTTCTGGAAAGCGTTTACTGTCTTGTCGGGATTTCCTTCGTCGTCTTCGCTGACCAAAACAAGCTTCTTTCCGTTCACGCCGCCGGCCGCGTTGATTTCCTCAATGGCCAAGTCAATGCCGTTCTTGCATTCAACGCCGTAAACGCTTACGTTTCCGCTCAAAGGGAAAATTCCGCCGATTGTGATGCTGTCTGAATCCTTTTTGCCGCATGAAGCAAAAGCAAAAAGCGCGGCCGCTGTCAAAGCTGCCAATGCAATCTTTTTCATGTCAATCTCCTTTCTTTTTGTTTTAACGCCGGGACCACCCCGGCATCTTTTGCGAACAATTCTGCTGAATTGAACGCCTTTTGTCAATAGATATTTCTTAAGAAATACTAAAAAATTTTAGCATTGTTCAAAATAAAAATGCTCCCGGTTGCGTCCGCCCGTCTTCCGCGTGACTGCAGGTGAATGGTAATTTGACTCGCTCCTTCGTCGCTCGCCCTGCAGAACGCTCAGCCGGTTCGGCCCGCAACCTCGCGCATTTCCATTCAAATCAACCCCAAACTTTTTAGTTTCTTCAAAAACGGCATAAAAAAAACCGCGCGGAAATCGCGCGGTTTTTTTCAGGCATTGCTTAGGCCTGGGCTTCGGCAGGAGCCTCAGCGGGAGCTTCAGCGGCCGCAGGAGCGGCAGCCGGCTTTTCCAAGCGAGCCTTGTTCTTAAGGTGGGCTTTGCAGAATTTGCAAATCATAACCTTTTTGCCGTCAAGATCGTACTCGTAAACGACCTTGATGCCTTCGGTCTTGCAAATGGCGCAAGTTCCGCGGCCGTGATTAGCGGTCTTGCGAAGTCCAGTTCCACGATGCGCTTTAGACATTACTTGCTCTCCTTCGCTTCTTTTTTAGCGGCGCCTTTTTTGTCCGCCTTTTTAGCGTCTTTCTTAGCCTTGTCGGCGGCCTTCTTTTCTTCAACCTGCTCAAGATTGTAGTCGACCAATTCAAGGATAACAACGTCGGCTGCATCGCCTTCGCGGAATCCAAGCTTCAAGATGCGGGTGTAACCGCCATTGCGCTCCTTCATGCGGGGGGCAATGTCCGTGAAAAGCTTGTTCAAAATCTTTTCGTCAGCGATATACTTTGCTACTTCGCGGCGATTGTGAACGCTGTCAACTTTGGCGCGTGTGACAAGCTTTTCAGCCTTTCTGCGCGCCTCTTTTGCCTTGGCCTTAGTGGTCGTAATGCGCTCAAATCTAAAAAGAGAAGTAACCATATTGCGCAACATGGCGCGGCGATGCGCTGAAGTGCGGCTCAGCGCGTTAAAACCAGTTCTATGATTCATCTGATTCTTCCTTCTTCTTAGTTAAATTAACAGCATCCTTAAGATAGCTGTAATCCGTCATTCCCAAAGTCAAGTTCCATTCAAGCAACTTTTCTTTGATTTCTGTAAGACTTTTCTTGCCAAAGTTTCTGGTCTTGGCAATGTCATCTTCCGTCTTCTTTGTCAATTCTCCGATCGTGCGGATGTTGGCGTTCTTCAAGCAGTTTGAAGAACGAACAGACAATTCAAGCTCTTCCACAGGAGTGCTCAACAAGGCGCGGATGTGCTCATCCTCTTCGCCCATGTCGTCGTCGCCGGAAGAATCGCTGTCGTCAAAATTGATGAAAACAGAAAAATGTTCCTTGGCAATTTTAGCGGCTTCGCTCAAAGCGTCGGCCGGCTCAATCGATCCGTCAGTCCAAATCTCAAGGCAAAGCTTGTCGTAGTCGTTTCTCTGTCCTACACGGCAAGGCTCAATTGAATACTTAACCTTTTTAACCGGGCTGAAAATCGCGTCCATTGGAATCGTTCCGACAACTTCAATGTACTTGTCGTTAGTTTCCGCAGGAACATAGCCACGTCCAAGATCAACTTGGATTTCGATGTCAACCTTAGCTCCGTCCATCATAGTGAACAAAAGCATGTCCTTTGACATCACTTCTAGCTGTCCTTCTTTTTCAAGGTCGTTGCTTGTGACTTTTCCAGGTCCCTTGAATTCATAAAGAATCGTGTCCTGGTCTCCGTCGTCTGCAAGGCGGAGACGGACTTGCTTCAAGCTGTTCAAGATTTCCAAAGTGTCCTCGGACACATTCGGAATGGCCTCAAACTCGCTTGAAATCACGTGGGGGACATTGTCAGAGTCATAGGAAGTGATTCTAATTGAAGTAATCGCGTATCCTTGAATCGAAGACAACAAAACACGGCGCAGGGTGTTTCCTACAGTCGTGCCGAATCCGGGTTCAAACGGATAGGCATAGAACTTTCCGCAGTTCGGCTGAGAAGATCCTTGATCCTCAAATTTTACGCCCTTAGGTCTCTGAAAACCTTTAAGTAGATTTTTGCGAGCCATTTGAACTCCTTACTTATTTAGAATAATATTCAACCACAAGCTGCTCTTTGACATCGTAATCAATGTCGCTTCGAGTCGGCAATGCAGCAACCTTTCCTGACAAATTATCCTTGTCCGCTTCAAGCCAAGCGGGAACTCTGCGCTCTTCAATTCTAGCAACCAATTTCTTGATGCTTGAAGAAGACTTGTCCTTTTCCTTGAACGCAACGACATCGCCGGCCTTTACCAAGTATGACGGAATGTCAACTTTTTTGCCGTTTACTGTCAAGTGTCCGTGGTTGACAAGCTGACGAGCTTCGCTGCGAGTCTTGGCAAAGCCAAGGCGGTAAACAACGTTGTCCAAGCGAGACTCAAGCAACTGAAGCATTACTTCGCCAGTAACTCCAGGCTTTCTAACGGCCATTTCGTAGTAAAGGCGGAACTGCTTCTCAAGCACGCCGTAAATAAAGCGGAGCTTCTGCTTTTCATCAAGCTGAAGGGCATATTCAGAGCGCTTGCGGCGAGTTTCTTTTTGGTTTCTATTGCTTACTTTTCCGTAGCCCAAAACGAGCGGATTAAGGCCCAATTTTTTGCAGCGTTTAAGTACAGGTGTAGTGCTTTTACCCATTTTTTACTCCTTGTTACATAGAGCGCGTCTTGCGCGGGCGGCATCCGTTGTGCGGAATCGGGGTAACATCAGAAATAGACTTAACCTTAAGTCCCTGATTTCCAATAGCGCGGACGGCGTTTTCACGGCCCATGCCCGGTCCCTTGACGAATACGTGAACTTCGCGCAAACCGTAGCTTACCGCTTTCTGAACGGCGGTTTCAGCGACAGTCTGAGCCGCAAAAGGAGTTGATTTCTTGGCGCCGCGGAATCCAAGTCCGCCGCTAGAAGCCCAAGAAAGCGCGTTTCCGTTCAAGTCAGTGACTGTAACAATCGTGTTGTTAAAGGAGGCCTGAATGTAAACGTTGCCTTCGTAAACGCTCTTCTTTTCCTTTCTTTTTTTAACAGTAGCCAATTAATTTACCTCCGCCTTACGCTTTCTTCTTGTTCGCAACAGTCTTCTTCTTACCCTTGCGAGTTCTTGAATTTGTACGCGTGCGCTGGCCGCGAACAGGAAGTCCCTTGCGGTGGCGCTGGCCACGGTAAGATCCAATATCGATAAGGCGCTTGATGTTAAGACCAATCTCCGAGCGGAGGCGGCCTTCAACCTTGTACTCTTTGTCGATAACTTCACGAAGCTTAGTCAACTCGTCCTGAGACAAATCGTTCATCATTGTCTCTTCTTTAATCTCCGCTTTTTTGCAGATTGTGCGAGCTGCTGAACGACCTATGCCATAAACATAAGTCAAGGCGATTTTCACCTGTTTATTAGGGAGGTCAACTCCCGCAATTCGAGCCATCTGTTACTCCTCAACCCTGTCTCTGCTTGTGCTTAGGATTTACGCAAATGATGCGGACGATGCCGTTTCTTTTGATAACCTTGCACTTGTCGCAGATAGGCTTTACGCTGGTTCGTACTTTCATAAAAGTCCCCCTGGAAATGTGACATTGTTCTCCGATTATGGCAATTCGCAATGAACTACAATCGGAGACGAGATTATATCACATTTCGTCAATTTAAGTCTAGAGCCTTTCTCAAAAAACCTACAGATTTCTTGATCGGACCCGGCCCTTCTTCATGAATCCATCCATATGATGCATTCTCATAAGGGCTTCAATCTGGCTCATTGTGTCCAAGTCAACGCCAACCATAATTATCAATGAAGTTCCGCCCATAAGCATAGCCACGGACTGCGGGAACTTAAAGACAAGCTGGATGACTGTCGGCAATATCGCTATCGCCGCAAGGAACAAAGCGCCAGGCAATACCAAACGGTTGAGTATCTTTTGCAAATGCTCTTCCGTCTTGTCTGTTCTTACTCCGGGAATGGAGCCGCCGTTTTCCCGAATTTGCTTCGCTATTTCAGTGGGGTTCAGGGTTACCTGAGTGTAGAAGTATGCGAAGAACACGATAAGAACAACCAACAAAATATTGTACCACACACCCGTCGGGTTCAAAATTACAGCCAATTTTTGAACCCATCTTGCAGCGCCAGAGTTGCTAGCAATAGAAGAAACAAGCTGCAATGGGAGCGTCAAGAATGACGACGCGAAAATCAAGGGAATTACGTTAGACGGGTTCACCTTGAACGGAATGTAAGTGTTTTGGCCGCCGTACATCTTTCTGCCAACAACGCGCTTGGCGTAGTTGACCGGAATCTTGCGCTCGCCGGACTCTTCGTACACGACAAGGGCTATGATGCCGACAAAAATGACAAGGGCCACGATTACAAACACGATGTTCAGCTGGCCGTTGCGAACTTGCTCAACAAGTTCGGCGACCGCGCTGGGCATGCGGGCAACGATTCCGGCAAAAATCATGATTGAAATGCCGTTTCCGATTCCGCGAGCCGTGATTTGGTCGCCAAGCCAAACTGTGACCATAGAGCCGGTCGTTACGGTAAGAATCGCCAAAAGCTTAAAGGCGACCTCGTTGTTCAACGAAATGACGCCGATGTTCTTTGCGTAAACTGTAACCGCGAACGACTGGATGATGCAGACAAAAATCGTTCCGGTTCTTGTCCACATCTGCATTCTCTGCTGGCCGCCTTCTTCCATAACCGCCCTTTTCATAGAGGGGAAAATGATAAGAAGGAGCTGCATGATAATCTGCGTAGAAATGTAGGGCATTACGCCCAACATGAACACAGAAAAGTTAGAGAAGGCGCCGCCAACAAAGAAGTCCATGTAGCTGGCAAAAGCGTTTTTGTTTTGCGCGGCGAGATTGTTGAAGTACTCAAAAAGCGCGGCGGCGTCCACGCCGGGAATTGTCAAAACGCATCCCAACCTGTAAACCGCGAGCACAATAAGAGTGAAGAAAAGACGGCTGCGGAGCTCTTTTACTTTAAACATATTCAAAATAGAATTCATTTAATCCGCCTTAGTCTTTCTTTTCTGTTTTTTCAGCCTTCTTGACCTCAACGACTGAGCCGCCGGCCTTTTCAACCTTTTCCTTTGCAGTCTTGGAAATCTTGTCAACAGAAACAGTGACCTTCTTTGTGATGTCGCCTGTTCCCAAAAGCTTAACCATCGGATTTCTAGACTTTTTAGCCTTGATGAGCTTTTTAGCCACAAGAGTTTCCTTGCTGACAGTCTCGCCGTCAGAATACTTGGCTTCGATGTCAGAAAGGTTTACAACCTCGTACTCAACCTTGAACGGATAGTTTGAGAATCCGCGCTGGGCGATGCGGCGATAAAGGGGCATCTGGCCGCCTTCAAAGCCAACATACGGAAGCGGTGAGCCGCTTCTTGACTGGGCGCCCTTGTTTCCTTTTCCGGCCGTAGTTCCAAGTCCTGATGAAGAGCCGCGTCCGACAATCTTGCGCTTTTTGTTGGCGCCTTTGGGCGCTGTCAATACTGGATTGTATTCTGCCATTATTGAATCTCCTCAACTTTTACAAGGTGAGCCACAGAGGCCACCGCTCCGCGTACAGAAGGAATGTCTTCCTGCACGACAGAGGAACTGATTTTCTTTAATCCCAAACTTCGGACAGTGGCGCGCTTGGCGGGCTTTTGTCCGATAACGCTTTTAACAAGTGTAATCTTAAGTTTTGCCATGATTAACCCCACATCTCGCTCAGAGTCTTTCCTCTGTTCTTGGCGACTTCAGCCGCGTCAAGCATGTTCTCGATGGCGTCAAAAGTGGCGCGGACAACATTCACAGAAGCGCTTGAACCAAGCGACTTTGAAATGATGTCAGTGACACCAGCCGCGTCCATAATCGCGCGAACAGGGCCGCCGGCGATGATTCCGGTACCGGCGCTGGCCGGGCGCAAGAGAACTTCAGAGCTCTTGAACTTTCCGATGACATCATGGGGAACAGTTCCCTTTTTAATCGGAAGAGTCACAAGATTTCTCTTGGCGCGGTCAAGGCTCTTTTTAATGGCCTCGGTAACGTCGTTGGCCTTGCCAAAACCGTAGCCAACGCGGCCCTTCTGGTCGCCAACTACGCTGAGCGCCGCGAAAGACATTCTGCGTCCGCCCTTTACGGTCTTGGAAGTTCTGTTAAGCGTAACGAGTTTTTCAACAAACTCTTTTTCTTTAGGCTCTTTGTCAAATTTATTCTGGCGTTCCATAGTATCTCCTAGAATATGATGCCCGCTTTGCGAGTACCGTCAGCAAGAGCCTTTACAACGCCGTGGTAAAGATAACCGTTGCGGTCAAAGACCACAGTGGTGATGTTCTTTTCCTTAAGGCGCTGGCCAAAAGCTTCGCCAAGTTTCGCGGCGCCTTCAACAGTCGGCTTGACGCTCGCAAAATCTTTTTCCATCGTAGAAATGGCGGCAAGAGTCTTTCCCTCGTCGTCATTGACAACCTGAACATAAAGGTTCTTGTTGCTGCGAGTAACTGTCATGCGGGGGCGCTCGGCCGTTCCGTAAACAGTCTTTCTAATGTGAACCTTTCTGTGAAGGCGCTTTCTATCTTTGTCGTTAAGTTTTCTAATCATATCGCCCGCCTTTATTTAACGCCAGTCTTACCGACTTTGCGTCTAATAACTTCAGTTGAATAGCGGATTCCCTTTCCTTTGTAAGGCTCGGGAAGGCGCAACTTGCGGATTTGAGCGCAGAATTCACCGATTTGCTGCTTGTTGATGCCTGAAACGTCGATTTTTCCAGACGGATCAGCGGCAACCGTGATTCCTTCGGGAATTACGGCGATGAAATCTGTTGAATAGCCCAAGTTCATTACGAGTTCCTTGCCTTTTACTTCGGCTCGGAAACCTACGCCATTGATAATCAAAGACTTGGTGAAGCCCGTTGTGACGCCCTTGACCATGTCGTTGATAAGGGCGCGGTACAAACCGTGATCGGCGTTAGCCTGGCGGCTTGAATTAAGGGCTTTTACCGTAACTTCATTGTTCTCAAAGGCAACTTCAACATTCTTGCTGAACTTCTGCTTAAGCTCGCCCTTGGCTCCCTTTACAGAAATCTCGTTGTCCTTTACGGTTACTGTCACGCCTGCAGGAACGGCAACAGGAAGTTTTCCAATCTTAGACATTTTCTTCCCCCATTACCAAACTTTGCAGACCAATTCGCCGCCGACCATCTTCTCGCTTGCTTTCTTACCAGTTGTAACACCAGCAGAAGTAGAAACAATCAAAGTTCCCAAGCCATTGTAGATACGTGGCAAATCTTTGTAACCAGAATAAACACGGCGACCTGGTGTTGAAATCTTCTCAACTCCGTGGATAACCGGATTATTTGAATCATCATACTTCAAGAAGATACGGATAATGTTTTTACCCTCTTCCTGAACTTTCTTGAAATTTTTAATGTAACCTTCTGTTTTCAGGATCTTAACAATTTCCAGCTTAAGTTTTGATGTTGGAACATCAACCTTTTCGTGGCGAGCCTGAACAGCGTTACGAACCTTAGTCAGCATGTCTGCGATTGGGTCTGATACACTCATTTCTATTCCTCCACTACCAGCTAGATTTTGTTACGCCTGGCAACAGGCCTTCACTTGCCATTTTGCGGAAGCAAATACGGCACATCTTAAACTTGCGAAGATATCCGCGAGGGCGGCCACAAATCTGACAGCGATTGTATTCGCGTGTCTTATATTTCTGTTTGCGGTCAGCCTTGATAACCAATGATTTCTTAGCCATACTTCCTCACTA
>ONET01000004.1 GCA_900316905.1 uncultured Treponema sp. | reverse complement strand
GCGGCGTTCCACGATGCGGTACGGGCACTTGCGACCGCTCACCTTCTCTGCCATGTGGATTACGTCGAGCACGGAACTTCCCTGCTGCACGCCAAGGTTCACAATCAAACTCTTGTTGTTCTTTTGCAGGTAATCGAACGCCATCCCGTGACCGATTGCAAGGTCGTTCACGTGAATGTAATCGCGCACGCCCGTGCCATCCGGCGTATCGTAGTCGTTACCGAACACGAGCAGTTCCTTGCGCTTGCCGAGCAACGCTTCCATCACCACCGGAATCAGGTTCGCCGGGTTCTTTTCGAGTCCGTTGATACGCCCCTTCACGTCGTAGCCAGCGGCATTGAAATAACGGAGCGCCGCAAACTTGATACCGCGAAGCTGATCGTACCACTTGAGGAACCCTTCGATAGCGAGCTTGGTGTAACCGTAATAGTTTTCGGGATTCTTTGGGTGGGCCTCGTCAATCGGCAAATACTGGGGCTCGCCAAAAACCGCCGCGCTTGAGGAGAACACCATCCGCTTGCAGCCATGTTCCACCGCGCTGTTGATGATGTTGAGCGTTCCGGTGATATTGTTGACCGAATATTTTTCGGGGCTTACCATCGATTCGCCCGCCGCCTTAAATGCCGCCAAGTGAATGAAGGCGTCAAAGCCCTGCGCGAAGGCTTTGTCCAACTGTTCCTTTATAAGAATGTCTCCGTGAATGAAGCCGTTTTGCTTAAAGAGATTTTGGCGCAGGCCGCTAGAAAGGTTGTCAAAAACCGTCACCTTGTGTCCCTGCTTGTTCAATTCCTTAACGACATGGCTTCCGATGTAGCCCGCTCCGCCGATAACCAAAACGTTCATATTACACTCCTTATAATCGCGAGCCCAAAATGGGGCCGCACGCTTTTAATTATACGACAGTTCCGCGCAAAAAGCAAGAGAATTTACGCAACCGGTTGAGCAAAAAAAAGCGAGATACAAAATTGCCTTGATTTTGTTACAAAATTTCGTCAAAACTGCCTTGATTTTGTGACAAAGTGGAGCTGGGCAAGGCGAATGGCCATAATGTCCTGCTCCGCTTTTATTCGGGCGCGCCTTACGGACTCAGCGGACATTTTGCTTTCCATCTTTTTTATCGCGTCTTTCATGGGGTATAGAGTATGCGCTAGAGCGAATATTTGTCAAAAAAAATAGATGCAGAATTTAATCGCTTCTTTTTTCTTTTGTAGAATATATCCAGCATTCTGAAAAGAATGACTTTTACAAAAGGAGCGTCTTATGAAAAATAAGAAGCAAACATCAAAAGAATTAGGCTCTATAGCCGGAAAAGCATTAAGAACCCCTAATTCATCAAAGATAAAAAAAGTTTTGCAGCAAACCTCGTATCTCAAGCAAATGCAAAACGATAATTTTAAAAGAAACAAACAACAGACCCATAATACATGGATCTGTTGTCTGGTAAAAAAAAGATGAAAAAACACATAATTAGTAAAAACGGCGTGTGATATAGTTCCTAAAACATTCCGCCGCTTAAAATAGCTTTCAACGCTTCTATCGCCTGTTCGTATTTAACATTTTCTTGCAAAAGACGTTCGGTGACAGTTTCGTAATCCGCTTTATAGGCGTTCTCCAAAATTATTTTTTCAAGCAAAGCGGAAATGTCAACATCGCTCTTTGCCGATGGGCATACAGGAGAAGATGCCCTAACCAAGCGAACTTCCTTAACGAGCTTTTTGAAATCCGCATTTTGAGAAACAAGGGGGAGCAATTTATATATGTCATACAAGTGCCGTGAATGGCCGGATATTTTTCCTTGCAAATAATAATCGCAAATTGCAAAAACCTTGTCACAAAGAGTTCTGTCCAAATTTTGAACTTTCATCTTGAATGGCGACAATCCATATTGTTCAATATAATCAGGAGCCTCAGTTTCCATCATGTCGCCGATAAAATTTCTAACCGGCAAAAGCGATGTTGGAAACGAAACAGCCGTATATGAAGTTTCAAGCAAAACCATTGGCTTGACGGCGTAATCTTCTGCGCGACGCAAAGGAGTGTATGCGATTTCGTAGCGATTGTAATCGCGACGGCTTCTTGTGCTGTCCAAATTTATTATTTCAAACCCCAACAACCTGCAAAAAAATGTCTTTGTCATTGTGCAGAAAATCCATTCAACACTCCCATTGCATACATATTTCTAAAAAGCTTGTCTGGATACAAAGACAAATACGGCTTTAACGAAACGAAAGTAATTGCGTTTTTTGCCATGTAGGCCCTTAATTTTTTGCCCGCTTCGGCATCTGAAAGTTCTGAATACAAGTCAATGTCTTTTAACAGGTCGAGCAATTGAAGGGCCTTGTAATTTTTCTCGGTGACTTCAACGCGCGGCTTCCGCAAAATAATTTTTTCAGAAGAAAGATATGTCTCTCGGTAATCCTTGCTGGCTTTGTTGGTGACTAGCTCAGTGCCTGCGGGAACTTGGCTTGTAATTCCTATGGCGTTGGCAAAATTCATTCCAGTCATATAACCGCAACGCTTGTTTTGCGAGACGAGATACTTGCGCTCTATCACATCGTTTTGGGAAAGCTGGCTCCCGGATTTAAAAATGCTTCTTGAGGGAATGTAATAAATTCCAGTGTCATATTTTTTTAGCTTCCCGCGAACCGTATAGTTCATTATCTTTTGGCGAATGTTGTTCTTTGTCATGGAGCCATAAGCGACTTGAGATACGAAAATCGGTTTATTAACGCCGTAATCCCTTAAAAGCGAATCATAAAGCATGCCGCAGCCTCCTATAATATATTTTCTGTATTACTCTTCACTTTTATTATAGTATTATTTGAGTTTTTGTCAAGAAAAACTCTTCAACAAATAAAGGCGCCGTTTTCGCTCATTTCTCCAACATATAGAATATTTTTACCATTTATGGTAATATAATTTTCCTATGAAAAGAAGACTATTTTCGCGCCCAGCGATCGCTTTCGCGGCTTGCGCGCTTGCATTGACGACAATTTTGGCCTCTTGCCACCGTTCCATCGGACACTCTGTATTGCTTTGGGACATTCCGCAAAACAACTTGCAGGACGGACAAATCGTAAAGGTTTACTTTAAGTCCAACATCAGCCACGTTTATGTAATCGGGCTTCCGGATTCCAAGGAAAATTTGGAAGTTCCGCTATGGCAGCTGACCCAGCCCATGTCAAAAAAGAAGGCGCTCAAGGCCGCGCAAAAATACGCAGAGTACCAGCACAAGTACGCAAAGATTAAAATCGACGGACTTCCCGTCCGCGCCGACCCGGTCAACACTTCAAAGCAAAAGTACCGCCTGCACAAGGACGAGGTGGTTAAAATTCTTTACAAGGGAAAGGGCCAGGACGTAATCATGCATTCGGGCGAAAAGCTTGAGGGCGACTGGCTTTGCGTCTTGACGACGGGAGGAACCCAGGGCTGGTGCTTTTCGCACAACCTTTTGATTTTTGAAACCGGCGAGGGCGGAAAGATTGTCGGCGGCCAAATCGAAGAGGCTCCGGCGGAAGACGAGGACGCGATTTTGAACCAAGTCCTGCAGGCCAAGTGGCGGCCCGAAAGCTACCAGCGCATGCTGGAAGAAAACACGATCGACTTGGAATCGATGAAAAGCTCCTACGGCTTTGACACCGGCGTTGAAAGCGGAAAAGTTTCCATCAACATAAACGGCCGCTACAGAACGGCGAACTATTCAGGCATAACGAAAGTCCGCGACAAGGTTTACGACTTTAACGGAACGCCCTTCCAAATGATCATCCGCGACGCGAACCAAATCGTGGTCAACTACACGGGGAACGACAACAAACCCGAAGCCTACACGTTCATCACGATTTCGTCGGACTACGACATCGACGAGCTTATCAAGGCGGAAGGCGAGCGCCGCGCCGAGGAAATGCAAAAGCTTTACAAGGTTGACTCCTTCCGTTCCGCGAACTACGGAACGCTGACCTTTACAGGAAACGGAACCTTTAACTGGAACAACTACTCGCTTTTGGTTCCCAACGTGATTTCAGAAAACGCAAAGGGCAAGGGAAAAGTTTCAATCAAGTATTTGGTGGGCAAGGACTTGCAGAGCCGCTTTGACGGAATGTTGACATTCGTTTTTGACAACACAAGCAACGAGGTAAACTTCTTTTACAAGAACTCGCCAAACGGCCTTACGCTTGAAGACGCGAGCGACGCGACGATAAAGAACAATGTCGCGCAAAGCCAGTCAAAAAGCCCGATTGTAATTTTCTTCAGCAGGTAGAACTAAAACATGGCCTTTGTTCAATTTTCAAAAGTGTCGCTTTCTTTTGGCGACAAAAAAATTCTAGACAACGTCAGCGTAAACTTAAAGACCGGAACAAAGGCCGCGCTCACGGGAGCCAACGGCGCCGGAAAGTCAACGCTGATAAAAATCATGGCGGGCCTTCAGGAACCTGACGGCGGGGAACGCGTCGCGCAAAAGGACGCGCGAATCGTCTACCTTCCCCAATCGGGCCTTACCCATTCCGGCTCCACGCTCTTGCAGGAAGCCGACCGCGCCTTTGACTACGGCTACAAAATCCAGGAAGAAATAGACTCGATAGGCGACGCGCTAAAGGAAAACCCGCCCAACAGCGCGGAGCTTTTGGAGCGCCACGCCGCCCTTCTTGCAAGGCTTGAAGAGTCGGGCTGGTACCGCCGCGACGCGCTTGCCGAAAGCGTTTTGCTTGGCCTTGGATTTTCTAGAGCCGACTTTGCAAAGATGACCGACGAATTTTCCGGCGGCTGGCAGATGAGAATCGCGCTTGCCAAGGCCTTGATGCAAGGGCCGGACATTCTGTTGCTTGACGAGCCGACAAACTACTTGGACATCGAGGCGCGCGATTGGCTTGAATCGTTCCTGCAAAATTTCAAGGGCGGCTTTTTGCTTGTAAGCCACGACCGCTACTTTTTGGACGTCACGATAAACGAAGTCTACGAGCTTTTTAACGGCCAGCTAAAATGCTACCCCGGAAACTACAGCCACTACGAAAAAGTCCGCGAGGCCGAGCTAAAGACCTTGATGGCCGAATACCAAAAGCAGCAGGAAGAGATCGCCCACTTGCAGTCCTTCATCGACCGCTTTGGCTACAAGGCTTCAAAGGCCGTGCAAGCGCAAAGCCGGCAAAAGATGCTGGACAAAATCGTTCCGATAGAAATCCCTGAGTCGCTTAAAAAAATTCACTTTAAGTTTCCGCCCGCGCCGCATTCAGGCCAGCTGGTCTTTAGGGCAAAGTGCGTCACAAAAAGCTACGACGGCGCGACAAAAGTTTTGGACAACTTGGACTTGCAGATAGAAAACGGCGAGCGCCTTGTAGTCGTGGGCCACAACGGCGCCGGAAAGTCAACGCTACTTCGCATAATCGCGGGCGTGGACAAAGACTTTAGCGGCGAGTTGATTCCGGGTTCCGGCGTGCAGATCGGCTACTTTAGCCAGGACAACGCGGAGACAATAAAGGGAAGCCAATCCGTCTTGCAAAGCATAGAAGACATTTGCCCGCTGGAACTTGTTCCCAAAGCCCGCGACATGCTGGGCGCCTTTTTGTTCCGAGGCGACGACGTATTTAAAAGCCTTGACGTTTTGAGCGGAGGCGAAAAGTCTCGCGTGGCCCTGCTGCGCCTGCTTTTAAAGCCGATAAACTTTTTGATTTTGGACGAACCGACAAACCACTTGGACATGCAGTCCAAGGACGCGCTTTTGGAGGCACTTAAGGATTTTGGCGGAACGGTGGTCTTTGTAAGCCACGACCGCGGCTTTATCCAAGATTTGGCCACGCGGGTTTTGGAACTAAAGCCCGGAAGCGCGAGGAACTTTTTGGGCGGCTACGAGTATTACTTGGAGCGCGTCGCTTCCGAATCCGGCGGAACTGTAGCAGGCCAAAATTCCGGCGGCGCGAAAAGCTCGCAAGCCCAAAACGCTGCCGGCGGAAATTCAAGGCAAGCCCCAAACGCCTCGCAAGCCTCCGCAAGCGCGAACCCGTCGCAAGGCCAAAAATCGGCGGCCGCGATTAGCTGGGAAGAGCAAAAAAAAGCCGCCAACGAAAAAAAGCGCCTTGAGCGTTTGATCGAAAGCCTTGGCGCCCAAATAGAAGAAAAGGAAAAAGCCATAAAGGCTTTGGAAGAAAAAATGTCCGACCCCGCCGTTTATTCCAACGGCGCCAAGGCCACGGAAGTTCAAAAGCAAATCGCGGCCGCCTCCGCCGAATTGGACGCGCTCAACGCCCAATGGGAAGAAGCGGCCGAAAAGCTAGGATAAGAAACAACAGCAAGGAGAATGTTTATGCCAAACACGATTAGGGAAAGCAACAGCGTCAACGACTTTATCGTAAAGAACAGAATCAGGGTGAACGGCTATCTAAACAACGCCCTTCTTTTTTTCATAATCACAGGTCCCGCGATTGCGCTGGGAATAAAGACGGATTTTTTTCCTGACATAAAATACTCGACTTGCTTTATCATTTCGACTGGCGTCGCGGCCTTGGCGATCATTCATAGGATTCTTTTGATAAAGCTTCCCAAGTCAATTGTCACAAGCGTATTCGCGCTTACGGCCTTGGACGCGATAATCGTCTACATGTCCTACAGCCATGTCAGCATTCTTTTGACTTGGTTTTTGGTTCCGCTTTTGAGCCTGCTTTTTGTGGATAAGATGATTTATTTTTATTCCACCGCGCTCAACTACGCGCTGATGTTCGCGGCCACATACTTCACCGCCCCCTACCACGCGGCGCTCAATTCAAAGTACGAAAACAGCCTTGACTTTTTTTTGGACAGAATCGGAGGCTTTACAATCGAGACTTTGATAATGTTCGCGGCCGGCTACACAATCGCAAAGCTTGTCAAAGATTATTTTGGAACGCTTTTCATGCAATACGAAACAATCAAAAGCCACGAAGAGGACATGGGCGAAAAGCTTGAGCTTTTAAATTCAATGGTCGAAATCTACGACAACGTGAACCTCATCAACTTCATCGACAACACCGAGATGCCCCGACCAGCTGGACGCCTTCTTGACCTTCACCAACATAAAAACCGTTCGCGCCAGGCTCTCGCACAAAAAGCTCATATCGGCCGACTTTATCGACGTGGTCTCCGGCTGGTTCCGCGCGCAATACATTACGGTCGACTCCACCCTTGACGGAATTCCCAACAAAGTAATTTACACGACAAGAAACGTTGACGAAGAAAAGCAGCGCGAGGAGCACTTGATCCGCCTTTCGATGACCGACGAAATGACGCGCCTTTACAACCGCCGCTGCTACGAGGAAGACTTGGAGGAATACAGGCTTAAGGGGGCGCCCGAAGACTTGGTTATTTTTTCAATCGACGTGAACGGCCTAAAAACCGTCAACGACACAAAAGGCCACGCCGCCGGCGACGAGCTTATAAAAGGCGCGGCGGACTGCCTTGCGCTCTCCGTCCGAAACTTCGGCAAAGTTTACAGAACAGGCGGCGATGAATTTATGGCCATCGTTTCCGTAAAAAACCCCGACTCAATCCGCGAAGAAATCAAGAAAAAAGCCTCCGAATGGCACGGCATGCACACAGAAGAAATGACAATGTCAATCGGCTACGCCCAAGCGCAAAGCCACAAGTCCGCCTCAATCGACGACCTTGAGCGCATTGCCGACGCCGACATGTATTCCGAAAAGGAAAAGTTCTACAAGGAGCGCGGCATCGACCGAAGAAGATAGGAGGGGGGGCTACCACCCGCACAGCGGCGGCGTGTAGGGCGAAAAGTCCCAGCCGTCCAGCGACAGGCTTACTGAAAAAAACGTGGTCTCGCAGCGCTCTTGGTTTCCGGGAATTTGCGTAATGGCAAAGCAGGCTTTTTGGCCGCCGCGAGGATGCGAGCAGCTTCCGGGGTTTATAAAAAAAGTGCAGTCTTCTTCTTGGCGAGAAGCGATATGGGTGTGGCCGTAAAAAACTACGTCGGCTTGGTTTTCCAGCGCCGCTTGGTTCATGCGGCCAAGGCCGTAGTAGGCGCCTTCGGAATGGCCGTGCGTGGCCATGACTTTCATTCCGGCGACTTTTAAAAATTGATGCAAGGGAACTTTTATCTCGCCGTCGCCAAACGGAAAGTCGGGATAGTCGCCGTTTCCTCGGGCAAAAATCGCCACGGGAGGAAAGGCCTTGGCCAGTTTTTTGTTTTTGCCTGTCGCTTCCAAGACGGAACAAAAGTCTCCGATTCCGTCCCCGCAAAAGACAAGCGCGTCGCGCCTCTCGCCAAACTTTTCAACGATTGCCCTTAAAACGTCGGGCCGGCCGTGCGAGTCTGAAACAACTAAAAGCGAGGCGCTCTCTTTTTTTGCCAACGCTTTTATCGCTTCGGCGCTTCCAACAGTTCCGTCCGCCTGCTGAACTAACTCAATCATTTTTCTTCGATTACAAAATGGTTGATTGACTGCAAGCCGCTTTCCGCGTCAACGTAGCGCGACAGCTTGTAGTTTTTTCCCACGATGCGCGAAACATGCGCCATCAAGTCTTCGTCTCCGGGAAGGGGCGCCTGCGTCAAAAGCATATATTCAATCGCGTTGTCCAAAATTTTTTCCAAGTCTTTCACTTGCGTTTGAACGACTTCCTCTTTGTTTGTATCGTCTTCGGCGGAACCGCTTCCTTCCATCGCGCGGTCTACGACAAAATTGGCCGTGGCCTCAATTCCGGCAACATCGTCTTGCGGAAAAAAAGCGTAGACCGGATACGGTATCATCGTCTCTTGCGAAGAATACTCGTCCTCCAGTTTTGCGATCGCGTAGTTTGTGTTTTCCGGAGCGCCGACAACAATCAAGCCGGCAAGTTCCCGCTCGCCTATCAAAGAAGACAGACGGCTGATTCGTTCCATCGGAAAATCGTCGGGATAGACAAGCGCGAATATCAAGCCGCCCTCGTCGCTTCCGTCGTCAAGCCCGTATTTTGCCGAAAGAGCTTCCAACACTGCCTGAACATAATGCTTGTCGTTGTAGCCGTAGCCAAAGACAACGCAGATTTTCTTTTCGGACGGATGCCATGACGGCAGGCTGGCCAGAGATTTTTTTTCTTCGGAAACTTCTATCTCAAAGGGGTCGGCGGAATTTTTTGGAGGCTCTTCCTTTTTGCAGGAAAAAAGAGCCGCGGAAAAAAGGACCGCAAAAATCAAAGCGAATGTTTTCATAATAGAACAATAATATCAAATGCGCTCTTTTTTTTCAACACAGGCGGCAACTTGCAAAAGGCGCCGTTTTTCGTTAGAATATGTCCATGCGTGTTGTTATAGGGCTTTTACAGCTAATCGGCGCCCTCGCCTTTCTTTTGTATGGAATGAAATTGATGAGCGACGGCGTTCAAAAAAGCGCCGGCGAGCGCTTGCAACGCGCTCTTTCCGTAATGACTGGAAACCGCTTCAAGGGCCTTTTGACCGGCCTTTTCATAACGATGGTAATCCAGTCGTCCGGCGCCACAACAGTGATGGTCGTCACATTCGTAAACGCCGGCCTTTTGACATTGCAGCAATCGGTCGGAGTGATTTTTGGCGCCAACATCGGAACTACAATAACGGCGTGGATAGTTTCAATTTTTGGATTCAACTTTAAGATTTCGGCCTTCGCCATTCCAATTTTTGGCGCGGGCTTTTTTCTTACGCTTACAAAACGCAACCTAAACAAGAACATAGGCCAAGCCCTCATGGGCTTTGGCCTTTTGTTTTTAGGCCTCAGCATGCTAAGCGACTCGCTTTCCTTTAAGCCGGAACAACTTTCGCGCTTTTCTTGGATTGACGACATTCAGTCTTGGGGCGCGTTTTCTTGGACAATCGCGATTGTAGTCGGAATCATCGTGACAACGATTTTGCACTCGTCAAGCGCCTTCAGCGCGATTGTCATAACGATGGCCTACAACAGCTTGATCGGCTGGGAATTTTCGGCGGCCCTAATTTTGGGCAGCGGAATCGGAAGCACAATCGACGCAATTTTGGCGGCCTTTGGAACAAGCGCCGACGCAAAGCGGGCGGCGTTGATTCACGTTTTGTTCAACGTTATGGGAACGGTTCTAGTATTGATTTTCTACCATCCCTTCCTAAGCTTGGTGGAATTCCTAACGCCCAAGGCGGCCAACATCGCAATTCAAATTTCAATCTTGCAAAGCGCCTTTAAGGTCATAAGCACAATTCTCTTCCTGCCGTTCACCAAGCAAGGAATCGCGCTCTGCAAGCGCCTTATTCCCGACGACAAAAAAGGCAAGAACAACTTTTACCGCCTTGACTTCATCGAAAGCGCGCTTGTAAAAGAAAACGTCGGCGCCTACATCGTCCGCGCAGAAAAAGAAATCAAGGACATGACCGACTTGGCCACCGACATGTTCGACATAATCCAAATCGGCCTCAAAAAGCGCGACCAAACTTTCATCGACGAGCACATGGAAGAAATCGTTCAGATGGAGAATTACGCGGACCAAATGCATGAGCAGCTTACGCGCTACATCGTTCACATTGAACGCATGGCGGTAAACGAAAAGCAAATGGAAAACCTTTCCCTCATGCTTTCGATTATCGGCGACTTGGAAAGCATGACCGACGAATGTCTTAACATCGCCCTGCTTCTAAAGCGCGCGATTGAAAAGAACATGAGCTTTGAAACAGAAGACGCTGACCAACTTATTCCTTATGTGGAACTCGCGCGACAGTTCCTGCAGTTCATCCACATCAACATCAACAAGCATCTTGACGCGGTACAGAAAAAATCTTAAGCGCATCGCCAGAAAGCGCTTGGAAAAAGGCGCCGACGTAAAGGCCGAGCTTTTGTACATCGACATCGTCCGCCAAATCGAAAAGATCGGCGACCGCGCCTTTGGAATCGCCGAGGCGCTCGGTCAGACACAATAGACTTGCGTCAAGGCACGCTTCGCTCAAGGCCTTGACACAAGTCTTTTGGAGCGCGAACAAAATTTTCGCGCCCCAATAGTTTGTTCAGGCACGCTTCGCTCAAGGCCTTGACACAAGTCTTTTGGAGCGCGAACAAAATTTTCGCGCCCCAATAGCCTAGGCTCGCGCGCAAACTACACGCTTTTGGCCTTCTAGATCCAGCTCAATGCCAACGTTGACATAGCCGTTGGCGCGCAAAAATTCGGCGGCCGCGGCGGCGTTGTATTCGCCGGTCTCGCACAAAAAGTTTCCGCCGGGATTAAGGCGCTCTTTCGCTTCCAAGGCGAGCCGCCTAAAGACTTCAAGGCCGTCGTCGCTTCCGCTAAAGTCGCCCCGCGCGCCTACATCGCCGTCCAACGCCAAAAGCGGCTCGCTTCTGCCGTCTTGCAACAAAGCGCGCGCCTGGTCATGCGGAATGTATGGCGGGTTTGAAAGGATTATGTCAAACTTTTGCGGGACAAGCTCAAACAAATTGCTTTGAACAAATTTGACGCGCTCCAACTCTTGGCTTGACAAAAGGGCGCGCGCGTTTTTTTGGGCAACATCCAAGGCGGCGGCGCTAATGTCAGCCAAAACAAAAAACGGCGTTTCGTCCAAAGGGATTCGCTCGTCGTCAAGCAAGGTCCTGAACACGCTAAGGGCCACGCAGCCGCTTCCGGTACACATGTCGCAAACGAAAAGCGGGCCGCCAGTTTTAGGCGTTGAAGAAAGCGCGGCCGCCCCGCCGCTTCTGGCCGTTATCCGCTCGGAAATAATTTCCACCGCGCGCGCGACTAAAATTTCTGTGTCGGGCTTTGGAATCAAGACGGATTGGTTTACATAAAAAGCCAGGCCGTAAAATTCTTTTTTTTGGATTATGTAAGCAACCGGAAGGCCTTGGGCGCGCGCGTCCGACCATTCCTCAAGGCGCGATTCTTGTTCCGCCAAAAGCCCCAAATCGCGGTTTAGCAAAACAAAAGTTTTGTCTTTTCCCAAAAGCGCTTGCAACAAAACGTCCGCGTCCAGCTCAGGGCTTGCGCTTGAGGCCTTTATTTTTTTAATGACATATTTTTTTGCTTCTTGAATTGTCACTTAATTTTCCGGAGCGATTGAGCGCAACAACTCGACGGGAACAACGTTAAAGAAAATCCAGCGCCGTCCGTCCCTTCCGTCAAAGACACGGCCGCAGGCTCCGACTTGGCGCAAACTTTCGTCAACGCTTTCCACGCGAAATTTCACAAGGACCAAATCTTTTTCTTGGGCCTGTTCCTTTATTTTTTCAATCGTTTGCTCCAAGTCTTGTTCGCAAACAAACTTTGAGAATTTGTTTTCAAACTTGTCCTCAAACTCTTCCTTGTCGTAGCCGAACATCTCGAACAAAGTCGTGTTGGTGGAATAAAGCTGGTCGTCGGCAAAAGTGGCGTCAATCCTTAACGCGCCGCTAGGAAGCTTGTCCAAGTCACGCGCGGAATAAATCATAGTTTCTTTCAGGGTGTTGGCAAGATTTGCGTTGAATGTGCTTTCCCTCATGTACTGAATGCGGGCGTCAAAGCCGCTCCAGTTTACAACCTTGGCGCGCATGGTGTAGCAAGTTGATTCGTCTTTTTTGGGAAAAATGTTCTTTTGAACAAAGTCGCGGTAAACGCCGTCGTCCTTTATGCAAAATTCGCAAGGCTCGTCCCGGTCAAACAAAACTTTGTAGCACTTGTTTCCTATGCAGTTCTTTTTTTCCTTGCCGCAAATCTTGCAGGCAATCTTGTTCACATAAATCAAGTCGTAGCTGTCGGCGTAGCAAACATAAACCGCGTCGGAAAATTCGTCCAAAAGCCAGTCCATGTTCCTGTAAAAGACATATGACGGCAAAACGCTTTGTCCGGCAAAAACATTGAACTGGTTCTTGCCGTAGCGCTTGGCGGCCAAGAGCGCCATGTCGGAATTGTTGTAAAGCGTCTGATAGTCCATTCCAAAGTCGGGCGAGACGGCCACGCCGATGGAACAAGAAACCTTAAAGCGCTCAACGTCAAAGCAAAGGGACGCGCGCAAGTCGCCCAACATTTTTTCCAATTCTTCCTTGGCATATTTTTTTGGAACAAAAACGGCAAATTCATCGCCGCCCATTCTGCACACGCAAGATTTCTTGTCAAAGAAATTTGAAAGAATGTTGGCCACTTTCTTTATCGTGTCGTCGCCTGTCATATGGCCAAAATTGTCGTTGATTGTCTTAAAGTCGTCAATGTCAAGGCTGATGAAAACCGCGTCGTAGTTGGCGCTCTTTACAAAAAACTCGCTCACAGACTTTTCCAAAATCGTGCGGTTGTCCAAGCCGGTCAAAAAGTCCGAATGGGCCTGCCGTTCTATGTCCAAAAGTTTTTTTGTCAGCGTCTTTTCTTGTTCAAGCCTTTTTACAACTGAATGGGCGACAACATTCCGCACTCGATGGCGCATGATGTTGGCGTTGTATGGCTTTTGCAAAAAGTCGTCGGCGTTGAGGTCAAAGGCCTTTTGCTCGCTGTCCTCGTCGCCTTGCGAAGTCACGATTACAGGAAGAGATTTTGTCCGGCTGTCGCCGCGAATTTTTTTCAGGACCTCGTAGCCGTTCATGACCGGCATGACCAAGTCCAGCAAAACAATGCTAATTTTTTCGTAATTGGCTTCTATGTATTTCCAAGCCTCAACGCCATTGGCCGCCTGGGCAATGTCAAATTCCTTCTTGAACATCTCCGCCAAAATCATTCGGCTTGACTCAATGTCGTCAACAACAAGCATTGTGCCGTTGGACTTGTCGCCGTCCTCAAAATTAGCGCCTTCGATGTTTGCCCTTGTCAAGCTGTCCACGCCATAAGTTATCGGCGCGTTCATGTCGGTAATTCCTGACTTGCTTAAGAGCGAAAAGAATTCATCGCGGTCAAGCGGCTTGGAAAAATAATAGCCCTGCACATAAGAACAGCCCATTTGCTTAAGCTGGGTGACCTGTCCTTTTGTCTCAACGCCTTCCGCCACAACCTTAAGGTTCAGCCAATTGGCAAGGCTTATGATATAGCTTAAAATTCCCTTGCCGTTCGTGCGCTCCATCTCATTGCGCACAAAGGTCATGTCCAACTTTAAAATGTCGATGGGCATTTCGCTCAGCATGTTCAGGGAAGAATAGCCGGAGCCAAAGTCGTCCATCTCTATCATAAAGTCGCGCTTTCTAAGCTCGTAAATGATTTTTACAATTTGCTCGGGATCTTCCGTGTAGGCGCTTTCAGTTATTTCCAGATGCAGGAACTTTGGCGGAATGTCATATTTTTTTACAAGATTAGAAAGCGTTTCAACAAGCCCGGGATTCAAAAGGTCGGCGCGGCTCACGTTCACGCTTACAGGAACGATTCTGTTGCCGGCGGAAATCCACGCGCGCAAGTCGATGCAAACCTTTTCCCACACGAACATGTCCATGCGGGTGATGAAGCCGTTCTTTTCAAACAACGGAATGAAGTCGCCGGGCGGCATCATTCCCATCTCGCCGCTTCTCCAGCGCACAAGCGCCTCGGCGCCAGCTATCGTCTCCGTGGCCAAATCATATTTGGGTTGGTAGTAAACAAGGAACTCGCGGTTTTTAAGGGCGGCCTCCATGCTGCCGGCGATTTTTTGCTCGGCAATCATTTTCTTTCGGATTGAATCGTCGTAGAAGCAATAATAAACGCCGTAGTGGCCCTTGATTTTTTCGGCCGCCATCTGAGCGCGGTCGCACATAACCGAAAGCGAGGCGCGCATGTTTTGAATTTGATAAACGCCAAAAACCAAATGCAAGTGCAAGCCGTAATTCTTTACGTCTTCGATTGAATTCAAGCGGTCATTGATTTTTTTAAATCCGTCCACCGCAAACGAAGTCGGCCGCTCGTTAAGCGCGAAGAATATGTCTTCCGAAAAATGTCCGGCGATTCCGCCGCGCTGTCTGGCCTCTTCCAAAATCAGCTGGCCTACGTCGCGCAAAATCTTGTTGCCTACTTCCACGCCGCAAATGTCGTTGACCAACTTAAAGCGCTCGATGTCAATGCAAATGATGTCATAGCTTTTGTTGCCGCGCTCTTCCAAAATTTTCTTGGCTTGAATCAAAAAATACGGCTTGGAATAAAGGCCCGTCAAGTCGTCGCGGCTCACGGTGTTCATCGTGATGGAAGTTTCGCGCAAGCGAATCACGTTTTCAAAACGGCGCAAAACAATCTGCTCGTCGTAAGGCTCGTGGACAAAATCAACGGCGCCGTTTTCCATCGCCTCCAGCTCGGCCTTTTCGGAATGTCGTTTTGCGCTCACAATAATCGGAATGTGCGACGACCATGCGTAAGACTGCACGTCGCGCAAAAATTCAACAAAGGCGCTCTGCGTTGAGCTTAAGGCGGAAGTTTGGTCCAATTCGGCGGAAACGCAAACGGCGCTGACAAGGCTTGGATTGGCCTTTAGGAATTGCGCGGCCTCCCTTGCCGACGAAGTGAACAAAATGAAAAATTTCTTTTCAAGAATTTTTTTCAAAGAAGAGAGATTGTTCTTTTCATCGTTCAGCAATAAAATTGTAGGTAAAGTCATTACGCTCCAAGTTCGCTAACGTCTGCCTTTAACTGTTCTTCCTTTGCGTATACATTAAGCGCGTCAAGCATGTCATCCATGTTGCCCATCATAAAGCCGGGCAAGTTGTGCGCGCTGTAATTTATTCTGTGGTCTGTCACGCGGTCTTGCGGAAAGTTGTATGTGCGTATTTTTTCGGAACGGGCGCCGGAACCAACCATGCTTTTTCTTGCGTCGGCGCGCTCGGCATTCTTTTTGCTTTCTTCCAATTCAAAGAGGCGGGCGCGCAAAACTCTCCACGCCTTAGCCTTGTTCTTTATTTGCGATTTTTCGTCCTGCTGGATTACAACGATTCCCGTAGGAATGTGGGTAAGGCGCACGGCCGAGTCGGTCGTGTTTACGCACTGGCCGCCAGGTCCTCCAGCGCGCATTACGTCAACGCGCACGTCGTTTGGATTGATGTCGATGTCGGTCTCTTCCGCTTCCGGCAAAACGGCCACGGTGGCGGTGGAAGTTTGCAGGCGGCCTTGGCTTTCTGTCTGGGGAACGCGCTGGACGCGGTGAACGCCTGACTCCCAGCGCAAGGTTCCGTAAACAAATTTTCCGCTGATGGAAGTTACGATTTTGTTAAAGCCGCCGACTTCAGTTTCCTGCGCTTCCATAGTCTCGGTTTTCCAGCCCCGGCGTTCCGCCAAGTGGCAGTACATTTCCCAAAGCTCGCGCGCAAAAAGGCTGGCTTCGTCTCCGCCGGCCGCCGAGCGAATTTCCAAAATGATGTTCTTTTCGTCAAGAGGATCAGGCGGAATCAATTTCATCTTGATGCGCTCTTCCATCTTGGGCTGCTCTTCTTCATAGGCCTTGAGCTCTTCGCGGGCCATTTCCTTCATGTCCGCGTCGTCTTCTTCGGTGATGATTTTTTTGTCTTCTTCGATTCCGTTCAGGATTTTTTTGTATTCGTCGTAAAGCGCGCAAAGTTCGCTCAAATAGTTGTTCTCGCGCATGACTTCTTTGTATTTTTTTTGGTCCTTCACAAGGGCGGGGTCAAGAATTTGCTCTTTTACAGTCTCATAGCGCTGGGCGCAATCTTCCAATTTTTTCAGTAGGTCCATAATCGCTAAAGTATAGCGCTTCTTCTAGATTTTTTCAACTAAATTTGCTATGCTCTATTATTATGGAAGAAAAGAAATGCGCCCTTGTGGTGATTGTGGGCCGTCCGAGCGCCGGAAAATCCACTTTTTTAAACGACGCTTGCCAAGAAAACGTCTCGATTGTATCCCCAATTCCGCAAACAACGCGGAACGCGATTCGCGGCATAGTGAACACTTCGCTGGGCCAACTAGTGTTTGTGGACACGCCCGGCTACCACAAGTCCGAAAAAAAACTGAACCTTATCCTGCAGCAAACCGCCAAAGACCAGCTTGAAGGAGCCGACGCCGTCCTGTACTTGATGGATTCCACCCGGGAAAGCGGCGAGGAGGAAGCGCTCATCGCAGACCTTGTCCGCCCATACGCGCAAAAGACGGTCGTTGCCATAAACAAACGCGACCTGCCCGAATCAAACGCGCTCTCCTGCAGAACTTTTGTAGGCCAAAAGCTTCCGGAATTGCCTGCAGGCCGAATTTTTGAAATTTCAGCAAAAACCGACGACGGCGTGGAAGATCTTTTGCGCGCGCTTTACCAAATCGCGCCGGCCCAGCCCAACCTCTACCCCGAAGGCTTTTACACCGACCAAGAAGTTGAATTTCGCATTGCGGAAGTGATTCGCGGAGAGGCGATAAACCGCTTGCAGCAAGAAATTCCACACGCGCTTTATGTTGACATCGCCGACGCGGAATTCAAAAACGACGGCAAAAAATTATGGGTCCGCGCCTTTTTGTGCGTCGAGCGCGAAAGCCAAAAAGGAATCGTAATCGGAAAAGGCGCGTCGATGATTAAGACCATCCGCGCGGAGTCGCTCAAAAAACTGCGCGAGATTTTTGAATACAAAATCGACTTGGACTTGCAAGTTAAAGTTGACAAAAACTGGCGGCAAAAGGACGACCGCCTCTCGCGCCTTTTAAAGTAGTCATTGTCATTCCCGCGCTTGATTGTCCGCGCTCTGTCAAGAGCGCAGTTGAATCGCATCCTATATCAAAATGGAGCGAAGCGACATACGCGGGAATCTTTTGTCCAAAAGATTGTCGGGTCAAGCCCGACAATGACACGGTTTCCAGACCAAAAAGCGCGCCTAATACTGGAAGGGAGGCGCGGACTCAAAGCGCATTTCTTGCCCGGTCGCCGGGTGCGTAAAGCATAGCTCGCTCGCGTGCAAGAGCAGGCGCTCCTCTTCTTTTCCATAAAGATTGTCGCCAACAATCGGAGCGCCCAGGGCAAAGGCCGCGGCCACGCGCAATTGGTGCGTGCGTCCGGTAAGCGGACAGAATAAAACGCTTGTCGCCTTGCGTTCTTTTCCCGCCGTGTCGCGTCGAGTCCAAACCCTTAGACGCTTCCATTCGGTGACGGCAACTTTACCGTATACATCGTCCAAAATTTGCCGCGGCCGATTTTCAAGGTCAACCCGATGTTTTAGTTCCACGCGCCCTTCTTGTTCTTTTACAACTCCGTCCAAGACAGCGACATAATTTTTTTTGACAAGACGATTTTCAAACTGCGCGTTAAGGGCGCGGTGGCTTTGCTCGTCAAAGGCAAGAACCATAAGGCCGCTTGTGTCCATGTCCAAGCGGTGGACGCTGGGCTGCTTTATCATTTGCGGAAAAAGTTTTTGCGCCCGCGTAACAACGCAATCTTGCTTGTCAGGCCCGCGTCCCGGAACCGACAAAAGGCCCGACGGCTTTTCAACGACCAAAATGTTTTGGTCGCGGTAAATTATTTTTAGGCCCAAAATCGCGGGCAAAATCAAAGCGCACTTTTCGTCGCAGGGCGGATAAAAATTTTTTGGAACAAGGCGGCTGTTCGGCTTTCCCCAGTAAAATTCGGCAAGGCTTATTGGCCGCAGGCCCAAGCTAAAGGCATGGCTTAAAAGTTTTGGAGCCGAGCAGTCGCCGGTTCCGGTGGGCAAAAGTTTTTCGCGCGCGATGTCGCTAAAGGTCCGCCATTTTTGGTCAAAGCAACAAAAGCTGTAAAGGGAATAAATTTTTTGGAGCGTGTCGTTGCAAAGCGCCAAGCGTTCCTTGTCGCGAGCGGCCTTTTGCTCGGGGCTTTCGTTTGCAGGAACTTCGCTAAGCTCGTGAATTTTTTTGTCGTTCGGAAAAATGGCGGCCTTGTATTTTTCTTCGTCAAAGAGCGGGGGCGCCCAGCCCTCGCGGTTCCAGCTTCCTTCAAACGAGCCGCCAAAGGCGCGAAGGACCACTTCGTTTCCGGCCGCGTCTTGGCAAACAAGGGCGCCGAACATTCCAGTCCATTCGCAGCCGTCGCGCTCCAAGTCGGCCATCATTTTTAGGCAAACTTGGCGCGCCTTTGTTTCGTCAAAGGGAGCGAACACTTCCGTCTTCTTGGGCTACAAAAACAATCGGCCGGTTCTTGGTGAAAAAGCCGTTTTCAACAACGCCGACAATTTCATTGATTTTCTTTTCCATTAATTTTGGGTCAACCGGCTTTTCCCACAAAAGGTCAAGGATTTGGTTTCCGTTGTCGGTGATGACAGGGCCGGCCTTTTTTACGCCCTCGCGCAAGACGCACTTTGCGCCAAGTTTTTCCAAAGCCTTTTGGACAGGAACGCGCGCGTCGGCGATAATTTCCACCGGCAAAGGAAACTTTGTTCCCAAAGTTTTTACCGCCTTTGAAGAGTCGCCGATGACGACAAAAACCTTGGCGTTGTATTCGACAATCTTTTCGCGAAGGAGCGCCGCGCCGCCGCCTTTTATCACGGCCTTGTCGGGAGCGATTTCGTCGGCGCCGTCAATGGCAAGGTCAAGCCGTCCGCCAATCGCCTTGTCGTTCAATGAATAAACCGGGATTCCAAATTCCTCGCAGGCCAACTGCGTTTGAAAGCTTGTGACCACGGCCTTTATGTCGCGCAAAGTTCCGTCGGCGATGCGCTCAGCCAGACGGCGGACGGCGGGCATGGCGGTGGAGCCGGTTCCCAAACCGATTTTCATTCCGCTAAAAATTTTTTTCCGCTCTATGAGCGTGTCAATCGCAAAATTCGCGACAAGAGTTTTTTGCTCACTCTGACTTAGTTTCTTCATAATCAACTCCTGTGAATATCTTGAATTGCTCGTATCCTTGGTACTTCAACATCGTCTCGCCGTTGCAAACCTTGCAGCCGGCCGCCATCGCGCGCTCCATAATCGGAGTGACTTTTGGCGTGTAAATTATGTCGAACAAAATTTCGTTTCCAGTCCAGCGGTAAAAATAAAGCGGGTTGTTTTGCGAGTTGCTCGGCTCCGTTGAATTCATTCCGACAGAAGTAGTTTGTATTACGATGTCTGAATATTTTTCAATCAACGGAATCGCGTCCACTGAAAGCATCGCGTATTCAAAGCCGAACATGTCCGCGACGGACTTGGCGCGCATTGGAGTGCGGTTAAAGACGCAAGCCTTTCCGCCAAGCATTTTGACCGCGTACGCGATGGCGCGGCTGGCTCCTCCGGCTCCGATAATCGAAATCCTCTTATGCCGCAAATTTTTTAGACCGGTAAATTCCAAAAGCGCTTTTGAAAAGCCCGTGCAGTCGGTGTTGTAGCCGCACCACTTGTCGTTCTTTTTAACGATTGTGTTTGACGCGGAAATTTCCTTGACCTTGTCGTCAGTTTCGTAAAGCTCGCGCAAAACAGTTTCTTTGTGCGGAACTGTGACAGAAAGTCCGCGCGCTCCAATCTCGTTGGCAAATTCAATCGCTTGGTGAATGTCTTCCGACGGAATGGGAATGTAAACCGAATTCATAAAATGGTTCACGTAGCCTTGATTGTGCAAAAAGGGGCTGTCGGTTTTTAAAAGCGGCCAACCTGTGATTCCAAAAATAGAAGTCTTTTCGTTCAAGTCCTTAAAGTGATAGACTTGGTTCATCATTATCGGATCTATGTGCCCGATGGACCTTAGCTCAAAGTCATTCGACGGAACGGACGTGTAGGTCAAAAACGAATGGGTCCTGTAAGCCAAAATTCTAGAAGCGATTCCCATCGGTCCCATCGCGCAAAGAATGTGCTCGTACTTGGTAAAGTCGCGCGTTTCGTAAAAAAGGTTTTTCACGTCGTCAAGCGATTTTGGCATGAAGGCTATTTTGGGAATCTCGTAGCCGGTCTTTCGCATCTCGTCGCAGCGCTTGATGATGTCGTGGACAGGCTCGTTCATGCTGTGAAAGCTGCGGATGATTTTTGTTCCAAAGGCGAGCGCCGCGTCCTGCAGGCTGGGAACATGAAAGTCTTCCTCAAAGTCTACGTACTGAAAATTGCGCTCGGGATTTTGGTCGTCGGCAAAAGCCATCGCTCGCGCGAAAAGCATCGTCCTTGAACTTTCGCCGGCGACGTATTTTCCGCCGTCAACGCGGCGACGTATTGTCAAAATGCACGGCATTCTTGCCAGCTCAGGAAATTTCCTGACATGAAGGCTTTCGTCCTCGTCAAGAAAATCGGCGCGCAATTCCAACAAGTCAACGTAAGGCCTGTAGCGGCGAACCAAATCCAAATTTTCTTTTATTGTCTTTCCTGTAAGCGTCAGGCAAATTTTTGGCTTTTGCATTTTTTTACTGAACGGTGAGCCGCTCCTTTTCTTGGTTCAATACGCTCAAGGCCAACGTGGTTCCATGCGGCACCGCGTAGGGAACTGAGATTTCGCCGCCAATATGGTTGAATGAAACAAGCGTGTAAGAAGCGCCGTCCGGCGGAAAAGCCTCAAGCTTTACAGGAACGACAAGCGGATAGCGCGAAACCTTTGCTGTGAAAATGCCGTTGGTCAACTTTGAGCCGTCGATTTTTTTCACGCCGGCAACTTCGTCTTCGGTGCGGCCCTTGATGTCAGCGTCAACAATCGTGTCTCCGCTATAGCCCACGTTCAGTTCAGGAAGAGCGAATTCCAAAACAATTTTTGAATATTCGTTCACTTGTGAATTTTCCACCTCCGACTGACGGACAACAGTTCCGGGAACTTCGTCGTCTTTAGCGATGTGGCTTTCAAATTCAAAAAGCAAGGGGGTTTTTCCCATTTCCTCCAAAACTTCGGCGACCGTCTTTCCTACATAATTTTGAACGGAAACGCGCGGCGCGGTAGGTCCGCTAGAAACGATGAGCTGCAGTTCCACCGGCTGAGTTATCGGCGTTCCCTCCGGCGGATTTTGCTCCAAAATCGTTCCGATTGGAGAGGCGTCCATTTTAAAGACAGGATTCGCTATTGTAATTTGCGGAGTGTCAACGCCGCCGTAAAGCGCGTCCAACTTGTTCTTGAGCGCGTCGAGGTTGGTTCCGACGTAATTTCCGATGTGGTCAATCATGACGCCGCGGCTCACGACAAGCGTGACTCGGCGGCCGGCCTTTACGATGCTGCCCGCGCGGGGCTTTTGCGAAAGCACTTGGCCCGCCTGGCCTGGAAGGTCGCTGTAGCGCAGCTGCAATTTTGGATAAAGTTCCTTCTCCTGCATTTCAAGCAAGGCGCGCGTCAAACTCTTTCCGGTCACGTCCGGCACCAAAACCTGCTCGTAGCCCTTGTTGGCAAAAAAGAAAACCGCCAGCGCCGTGATGAACATCAGCAAAAACGCCGCGATTGTGTAAGCGATAAAAGCGGGAGAGCTTTTTTGCAAGTCCGCCTCCATCTCGTTCAATGAGATTCCAGCGTCTTTTATTTTATTTTTTATGTCCATATTTCGCTCCGTAAAGGTGGAATAATTTTAGCAGAAAAGGGGAATAAATTCAATGGGAAGGGATAATACGGATGAAAGGGCCCTTAGAACTTTCCGTAATATTGCTCCAATGACGCGCGTGAAAAATACTTTTGGATTATCGGCTTTTTATTCCACGCAAAGCGAACCAAGTCGCGGCGTTTTTCCTTTCCTTCAATTGAGGAATCATAGAATGGAGATAGATTTCCGTAAAGCCAAGCGTTTTTTTGAGGATTGAAATTTTCTTTAAACCATTCAAGCCATGCATATTGATACAAATTTTCAACCGTAACTTTAATTCCATTGGAACACTTTCCATCCAAAAATGTAGCGTTGCGTTTAAGCGCGTTTATATCGCGCAAAGTGTAAAACTGCAAGCCTTCGTAAACACCGCTTTCCTTATCTGGATATTTTTGGATTTTCCCGTCTATAGTTTGAAAGTCAGAAAGACAGAATTTCTCATCGGAATCTAAAATCTTAAAATTGAATTTTTGAATAAAATCAAAATTCATTCCATTGGGATCCCGTTCATAACAAGCAGCAACCACAGGAAACTCAGCGCTTCCTTTTCTTATATTCTCAAAAAGGGCGCTTGAAAAAACAAACGCATTCTTCAAGCAATAATTTTTTTTAAACTCACCCAAAGAATTAAAATTAGCTTTTTTTATCAAGTAAGCCAACGGATGCAAAACACAAACAATTCTTGCGTTAATTCTATCATACATCTTCAAAAAAGAAATCCCTAAATCGCGCGAACGAACAGAATCGTCACAAAGCATTTTGCCTTTCTTGCCTTTTTGGTATGCGCTCGTAACGTCGTTATAAGGTGGATTTCCAACAGCTACAAGACCTTGCCTTTGCCCGCAATATTTTTCACGCGCGATGTTGACTAAAGAATTTTCGCAAACAATTTGAACGCTCGAAAAATTCTCCTTCAATTTATTCAAAGCGTCTTGATCAATATCGGTGGCGATAATATTGTTTTCCAATTTTGAAAACTCTTTTTCAAAAGCGCCATACCCTGCGCCAAAATCAACAATTACGTCATCGGAAGCAATTTTTTCCTTTGTCAAATCAAAAACAACTTTTGCAAGGCGCTCCGGCGTAAAAAAACTGCCCTGTTTTATTGCTTGCTCTTTTGTTAAGTGAACGCTTTTTGACAATGTCATAATACACCACCTTGGACAATACTAGTATTTTTTTTGAAAAAAGTCTATAATAAAGTTTATGGATGAGATTCAAATTGAAGAAATAAACAAGGAAATTCGCCTCTCGATTCCTCTAAAAAGCCAAGGTAAATTTCGCTGCAAGAATCGTTCCGCCGCAAATGAATACGGGATAGGTTTCGCGCCAAAGACAGAAGCCTTTGATGAAAAGTCTTATGTTGAATGGCAAATTGGATATGATGCAAAAGTCGAAGATGTTAAAAGCAAAAAGAAAGCGACATCACTAACAAAAAACACCTTCATCGGGGCGAATGGCAACAAAAAATACTTATATGAGCTTTCCGAAATCACATGGAAACTTTGCGAAATAGGTTCAATAAGCAAAAAACAAATTGAAAATCTGCTAAAAGAAATTGTTTCTTACGCTATGTTCCTACAAGAAAATTTCCAAATACAGATGAAGCCCGCCGGAACAGAAACAATCAACGGCATGAAAAGCACTCGTTCAGAAATCTCGTTGCCGACTTTTACTTTTGATGCAGAAGTTCAAAATGAAATTTTCACTGAAATTTCAATTCAAAAACAACAGTACGCGACAGGCGTCCAACCAATGCTTTATGTGATAATCCCTGTTCAAGCATTTGACAACGCAAATGATATAATCGGAAACAATTCCAGCAAAATACCACTTGGCTATTACACAATTACAACAAAGGAAAAAGCGGAAATATTCCTAAAAATCTTTTCGTATTTTGGCCTTTGTTCAGAAAAACACCAACATGACGTTATTGAAATCTTAAAGATTATTCGCGACAACGCATTTTAAAAATCATATCAGCCGCGTGCCCACAAAGTCGCGAGCGCCGTTCATAAAGTCCTTGTAGCCCATCGCCTTTTTTTGCTGGCGCTGCAGCTCGGTCACGCATAAAAGGCCGTCGCCGCACTGCACCAAAATGCCGCGTTTTTTGTCAAAGGCCGTCACGGTTCCGGGAACGGCTGGCTGGCCGGAAGACGCGGACAAAGCCGAAACGCCTGACTGACTAAGAGGCGCGGCTTTCAAAATCTTTAGCGTTTCGCCGGTCTCGCTTCCGATTCTTGTCCAGGAGCCGGGCTCGCTTGTGTAGGCGCGGACGGCGGCGGCGATATTTTTCGCGCTGTCGTTCCAATTTATAAGGGCGTCTTCCTTGCTGATTGTCTTTGTGTAGCTAGGCTCGCCCTCTTGCGCCTTGCCTTTTTTCAAGATTTCCGCGCCGGGATTTTGGGCGGCCTTGTCCAAAAGGCTTTGCAACAAAGCGGCGGCGATTTGGGCGCTTTTGTCCAAAAGGCTGTCGGTGGTTTCCGTTCCGTCAAGCGCGACAATTTCTTGTGCCAAGATTTCGCCTTCGTCCATGCCCAGCGCCAATGTCTGGACCGTTACGCCGCTTTCCTTGTCGCAATTAAGGATCGCCGCCGGAACCGGAGTGGCGCCCCGGTACTTGGGCAAAAGCGACGGGTGAACGTTGACCCCGCCCGCCTTAAAGAGCGACAAAAATTTTGGCCCGAAAATTTTTCCGTAGGCAAAGCATACAAGCGCGTCAAAGCCTTGGGCGGCTATTTGGTCGCGCGCGGCGGCGTCAAGCTTTTGCGGGCAAAAGACAGGAATGCCGCGCTCTTGGGCAAGCAAGCCCACGTCGGTGGGGACAAGCTCTTTATGCCTGCCTTTGGCGCTGGGCGGGTTGGTCAACACGCCCGCGATTTTCCAGCCGCCGCCTTTTTGGTCTTGCGAACCATTTTGGCTTCCGCCGCCTTTTTGGCCTTGCGAGCAGCCTCCGCTGGCGGCCGCATTTTTGTCTTGCGAACATTTTTCAAGCAGGAGGCGCAGAGTTGTCGCGGCGGGAGCGGGGCTTCCGGCGTATAGAATTTTAAGCATTGTTTTTCTTGGCTTCCTTGGCCGCTTTTTTTGCGGCTATCTTCGCGGCGATTTTTTTTGCCTTGGCTTCCTTTTCGGCGGCCTTTTGCGCCGCGCGTTCCGCCCTCTTGGCAAACTGCTCCGCTGTCTTTTTGGCAAAGTCGGCGTCGCCCCGGTCGATGAAAATCACGCCCTCAAGGTGGTCGTTTTCGTGCTGAATGATGCGCGCCAAAAGTCCTTCCGCCTCAAGCGTGAATTTTTTTCCGTTTTGGTCTTGCGCCTGCACCGTCACCTTTGAAGGCCGCATGATGTTCTCGTACACTTGCGGAACGCTAAGGCAGCCTTCCTCGTATGGAACAGAGTCGTCGGAAGTGGCGATGATTTGCGGATTGATGAAAACGCGCTTTACGTCGTCGTCGGCCTCGGCCACAAACATGCGGATGTTCTTTCCGATTTGCGGACAAGCAAGGCCAACGCCGTTGGCGTTTTCCATCGTCTCAAACATTTCCTCCGCAAGAGAGCGAAGCTCGTCGTTGATTTCTTCGTCCTTAATCGGAACTGATTTTTTGCGAAGAACTTCCTCGCCCAACTTGCAAATCTTTAGCATATTCTAATCCTTGCCGCGCGCGCGTGGGCGGCCAAACCTTCGGCGTCGCCCAAAATGCCGGCGGCCTTGGCGCTGGCCAAAGGGCCTTCCTTTCCTTCTATTGTTCTAAGCGTGGTGACTGTCTTTATAAAGGCGCGGACGCTTAGGCCGCCTGTGAACCTTGCCGAGCCGCTTGTCGGAAGCGTGTGGTTCAAGCCGGCCGCGTAGTCGCCAAAAACTTCGGCCGAGCCGTGGCCGATAAAAAGCGAGCCGAAGTTGTGGACCAGCTTTTTGGCGGCCTCCAATTTTTCGCCCGCGTCCATCGCAAGCTCCAAGTGCTCGGGCGCTTTTTTGTTGGCGATTTCGCAGGCTTCTTCTATAGAAGAAGTCACGATTATTTTTCCAAAGGTGTCAACGCTTTGCCGAGCCGTGGCGGCGGTGGGCAAGTCCTTAAGCTGTTCCTCAATTTCCTGCTGAACGGCCTTGGCGATTTCCTCGCTGTCGGTGGCAAGAATGGGCTGCGCGACGACGTCGTGCTCGGCCTGCGCCAATAAGTCCGCGGCAAGCCACTTGGGGTTGGCGCTGTCGTCGGCAATGGCAAAAACTTCGGTGGGGCCGGCAAGCATGTCGATGCCCACAGTTCCGTAAATAAGACGCTTGGCTTCCGCCACAAACTTGTTTCCCGGGCCAACCACAACGTCAGCCTTGGGAATCGATTCCGTTCCAAAAGCCATAGCGCCGATGGCCTGCGAGCCTCCGCAAGCGTAAACTTTGTCGGCCCCGCAAATAAAGGCGGCGGCCATGATTCCCTCGTCGGCGTAAGGGCGGCCTCCAACAAAAGGCTTTCCGGGGATTCCCGTTCCCTGCGCCTTGGCGTCATCCAAGTCGTCCGGGTGCACGCGGGGCGGAGTGCACATAATCACTTGCCCAACGCCCGCCGCCTTTGCCGGAACGACCGTCATGATGACCGTTGACAAAAGCGGAAATCGGCCGGCCGGAACGTAAACGCCCGCGCGGTCAACCGGAATGTTTTTTTGTCCGGTAAAAAGGCCGGGAGCAAGCTCAATTTCAAATTCGTCAAAAGACTGGCGCTGGCGCTCGGCGAATTTTTTTGCCAAGTCGCGCGAATAGCAAAGGGACTCGTAAAGGCCGGGGTTTTCATGCTTCATTTTTTCGGCGGCGGCCTTAAGCTCGTTTTGCGGAATCTCAAAATGCGCCGGCGCGGAAACGTCAAATTTGGCGCCATAATCAGACAGCGCCTTGTCGCCCATGTTCTTAACGTCGCGCAAAACGTCTTTTACAACGTCAATGGAATCTCCAAAGTCGCGGCCCTCAAAAAAACTTTCTTCCAACTCAGATGCTTTGAGAATCTTAATCATGCGGAACATTGTAGCGCAAACGCGCCTCTTGGTAAACTATGGCCGCGGCAAATCTTCTCGACCACCACGGGCGGGATTCAAATTATTCATTCAAAAAAACCTTATCCTCATTGGCGATAAAAGACGCGCCGCGAGAAACATTGTCAGTCAACAACAAGCCTTTTTTGACAAGCGGCTCCAAAACTTCTTTTCTAAAATATGTTGAAGGCCTTATTCCAAGATATTCAGCTATTTCTTTTGCCGTCCGCTTCTTGCCATAACAAAACGAAAGCGTCTTTTCATCGTTTTTTCCGTCAAGGACAACGCTTGCCCGAATCGACGGAACGAAATCTTCGCCAAGAACTCCATCCCTAAAAGCAAGATTGGGAAGCGTGAGTGTAAACGAAGAACTGTCCGCGGAAATATAAGGCTCAAAGCCAATTCCTTTGCCAGCGTAATCCTGTTCTATTTTATCAAACCCAGAGCCTTTTGATTCCATATAGCGGCACATTTCAAGGACGGCGCAAATAACTTCGTTTCGACGGCGCGGAATAATTGAAGCGATGTTCTTTTCTTTTTTTAAAAGCCGAACGCCCAACAGAGCGCCTGGGGACGTTATTTCAAGACGGTCTTTAAAATGAAGTTTTTAGTGAAGTAAAAAGCAGGATTAGTGAAGTTTTTAATGAAGCGCAAGTGAAATTAATGAAGTAAACTTCACTTGCTTCACCAAGCCGCGCATTCATTCATTTGTCACCACGGGCGGGATTCATCGCCGCGTCAACTTTTTTGACGAAGCCCTCGCCCCAGTATTCGCAGAGCATGGCGTAGGCTTCTTCCTGCAGTTCGGGAACGACGGTTTCATAATACTGGCGCAAATTGTTGGCAAGGTAGCCCCGCGCCATTGCGCGGATTCTTTCCAGCTCGTCAGGCTTGACGCGCCCCCCATCCTCCTCTACCCACTGCGAAATAGCGGTAAAGACGCTGGCGGCGGAACAAATCATGCGCCACTTGCGCATAGTGTCAATTTTGCGCGCGCTGGTCATGCCAACGTTCAGCCTGTAGCGGTAAACTTTGTCTTGTATGCCGATGTAGCGGACGGCGTTTAGCGATATGAAAAAAAACAAAAGAACGTCTTCCGCAAAATTGCATTCAATATAAGGAATGTTCTCATAAGCGCGGACAAACAAATCGCGCAAAATCAACTTTCCCCAAGTGTTTGAAGTGAGCTTCCATTCCATAATCCACGACGAAAAAATGTCATGTCCTTCCAAAATTCCGTACGTGATGTTTCCATAGACATTTTGGCCGGCAGGGGTAAATTCTCCGTCCTTGTTAAAAACGCCTGCAGTCGAAGCGCCGTGAACAATGTCCGCGCCGCTTTCCAAGGCAGCGGCATGCATTGTGCAAAGAGCGCCCGCTTCCATAACGTCGTCGCTGTCAAGCATCGCAATCCATTTTCCGCAAGCCTCGCGAACTAGCGTTCTGCGCGCTTCAACCAAGCCCCGGTTTTCGCTATGCTCAATAAATTTGATTGGAACGCGGGCAAGGCCTTTTTGCCTGCGCTCCTTGTCGCTTTGTTTTTGGACGGCCTTGACGATTTTTTTCGCTTTCCAGCCGCGCGCGTTCTTGCCTCGGCTTGCGTCGCTGACCACTACAATTTCAAAATTGTCAAAGTCCTGCTCCGCCGCCGAGCGCAGGCATTGTTCCAAGCAAGGCTCGGTGTCGTAGACGGGAACGCAAACAGAAATTAGCGGCTCGCGCTTTAAGAACATTTTTAGTTTTGCTTGTAAGTAAGAAGACAGCCGTCAGAATAGTATTCAACCCAAGCGTGGGTATAGTCATACTTATAAAACTGCGTGCCTTCAAGCGCGGATTTGTCGCTAGCTTTGTAATAAGTGGTTGGAGTTCCGCCCGGTTGGTACATGCAGCAGCCCATGAGATTCCAAGTGGTGTCGGCAACAAAAGGCACCTTGGCATCTACAACCTCCGCCATTGAGAACGTTTCCAAATCAATTGTTATAACACGATCCACATTCTTAAAACAAAGGACGCCAAGTTCATCGGTATATACAGCAATGCCGTCATCCGCTATCACCAGTTTTTTGGGCTTGATTGCGACAAACTTTTTAGGCCCGTAAAAAAATGCAGAATCTGCGGTTGAATGAAGATACAAATTTCCGAGCGGCGTCCCAGCCTTAGAACATTCGCTTGCCTTGGCAACAACTTTGTTAACGGCATCGTTGTTGCCTTCGCTGTCGCCAGCAACAGAATACAAATTAATTGGATTGCTAGCGCCTACTCCATTATACGCATAAAAATATGTTGAACTTTTGTCAACTGTTTCAACATACCAGCCTAATTCCCTATGACCGTAAACAGGGGCGCCAGACGACACATCCACCCCAATAACAACGCCGCGGCTTTTGACATCTGCAGTCGCCGTATTGTTGCTTCCATCTCCAGTAGAATACAAACTTTTTGACGTTTCGCAACCCAACAAATACACGTTTCCGTCTTGATAAAGCATGTCGTTAATTACAAAATCATCGTTTGACGCGCTGTAAGGAAGACTAATGGTATGGATTCTTTCCAAATTGACATCGTATGTCTCACGTCCATAACTGGCAGAGCTCGTGTTTTCTTTAGAAAGGACAGCTTTTACAAAATAATAATTTTCTTCAAGATCTTTTATCATAAAGTAGGCCGTTCCGTCATAAACCGCAAAGGCATTGTTGGCTACGCCTTGAGTGTCAAACCCAAGGCTGTCGCGCTTCAACACATAGGCGATTTGCGCGTTTGTTCCGCTTTCAATAAAATCACCTGTTCCAAACAAAATGTTCGTGTGTCCGGTCCCTGCGGAATATTTGTCTTGCAACAAGTAGAGCTCGTTCTTTTTTAAGTCGCATGCGATTGCGGTAAACAGCATCCAATTGCCTGAACCGTCCTTGCATTCGTAAGTTCCGCCAGAGCCAATTATTTCATTGTTGGATTTTATATAAGATTCAGTTGTGCTATAGACACCATAAGAAGACAATGCGTAAAAATTTCCGTTCGCGTCAAAGCAGAAAGAATAATCATCACAAATATTATAACCTTCACTTGTAAGTTGTCTTGCGCCTTTTGTCTGTATGTCAAATGTCGTTGCGGGCTCTGAAGGACTGGAAGCAAGACAAAACTGGTAGGGATATTCTGCCCCCGCTTTTTTATACAGCGCGTAGGGAGTGTCAATCACGTTCAATTTTTGCGCGCTGATCGAAGCCATGTTGTCTTGCTTTTTCATTGGAGTGACGGCGGAGCTGGCCATTCCGTAATACTTTGTCTTGTAGGCGTCGCCGGAAGAGTTTTGGCACATCAGGACAAAGAGCGCCGTCGCCGCCCTTGAGGCGGGGTCGTCCTCCGACACAAAAATCCACATATCGCCTTCCGCCGTGACGGTTTTTTTGTCTTCGGAATAATTCAAGCCAGCAGGATTCAAATACATTTCTCCAAGGTAGCTGTCTTCCCTGTACTTCTCGTCAAAGTCGTTGCAAGCCTCGTAGCGGTCAAGGTCGTCTTTGGCAGCCCGCAGCTTTGCGACAAACTTGGAGGCGGGGTCAACCGCGTAAACAACAATTGAGTCACAAGTTGAAAGGTCAACCTCTTGGTCAAATTTAAACTCAAACTTATACGGAACTTGCGCATGATAAGTATACGCGCCCACAGACAAGAGGTTTGTTCCGCTGGACACGCTGATGATTTGTGATTTTCCGTACAACAGGGGCTCGCGCCTCTCATTCACCGGCTCGTCCCGCTCCTGTTCAGATTCCTCATAAATCTTGATTTTTGCCCAAATAGTTTTTCCAACAGGAACGTTAAAGTCAATGCTAAAAGAGTCAAAGTTATAGCGCGGACCCTCTCGCGGCTCGGCGCCAGTTGGATCTTCCGTATAGGGCTCTTCTTTGAAAGACGCATAAACGGTTTTTGTCTCGTTGTATTCGCCCTCAAGCGCCACTTCAAAACGGAACTTTCGCCACATCTCTTCCTGAGGATCGTTGGTTGGATCTTTTGAAATATTGTCCGAAAGCTCCACGGTTTTTTGCATGAGCGCCTTGTCCACATAAAAAGAGACCATGCCGGAGCCAACGTCGTTGGACGCGTCGGAGCAAGAAAAAAGAGGCAGTACAAAGGCCGCCGCAATAAAAATCAACACGGCGTTAAAAAAGAATCTACTTTTCATAAATCACCTCGCAAAACTTTACTAATAAAGATAATTTTAGCGCGCTTTCCCAAGAAATTCAAGGAAATTCGCAAGCTGCCCGCCGCCAGCCGGAACGCGTCCAAAAAGCGCGAAGCCGCGCTTCTCCCTTGAAAATTCCCTTGTCCTATGTTATAATAGATAACTATGAATTTACCTGAAAACAAATGGTTGCGCGGAGCCATTCCCGCGCTGCTCTTGCACTGCTCCATCGGAACAGTTTACTGTTGGTCTGTTTTTAGCCAGGAAGTCGCCGCCTACATCGGCAGTCCAAAAAGCCACGTTGAGTGGGCCTTTTCTTTGGCGATTTTCTTCTTGGGAATGTCGGCCGCCTTTTTGGGCGACTTTGTTGAAAAGGACATTCACAAAAGCTCGTTGATCGCGACAATTTTTTTCACCACAGGAATGGTGGGAACCGGCCTTAGCATTTTGGCCAAATCGCTCCCGGGCGTTTTGATTTGCTACGGCGTTATTATGGGAATCGGTTTGGGAACCGGCTACCTTTCGCCGGTAAAAACCTTGATGCTTTGGTTCAAGGACAAAAAGGGCTTGGCCACCGGATTGGCCGTCGCGGGCTTTGGAGCGGCCAAGGCAATCGCAACTCCGATCATGCAAGCCATCGTGGCAAGATGCGACGACAACCCGGCCTATATGTTCATGATTATGGGCGGCGTTTACTGCGTGATGATGTTCATCGGCCACTTGCTTCTTAAAAAGCCCGCCGGTTGGGTGGAAGCCCACGAAAAGCAAACGATTGGCGAATTCCTCAAAAAGTTCGGCTCAAACTTCAAGACTTGCTTTTCAAACCGCGAGTTCCTTGGCATTTGGATTATGTTCTACATCAACATCGCCTGCGGCCTTGCCCTCATCTCGCAGGAAAAGCCGATTTTGCAAACAACCGGCCTTGGCTTTATGACAATCAGCGCGATTGGAACGGCAACTGCCATCGCCAACGCCGCAGGCCGCTTGGGCTTTAGCGCCGCCGCCGACGGACTAAAAGACCGCAACACAATCTACAAGTGGATTTTCGCGCTTTCGATTTTGTTCACTGGAATCATCATCGCCACACGCGGAATCATCAACGGAACGGAGCCTGTCCTTATGGCCTTGTGCATCGCGCTCCTTATCGTAGTCAACGCGGGTTACGGCGGCGGATTTTCAAACGTTCCCACTTTGCTCAGCGACCACTTTGGAATGAAGAGCATTTCTTCCGTCCACGGAATGTGCCTTAGCGCCTGGGCCATCGCCGGCTTGACCGGAAACCAAATGGCCAGCTGGATCGTGCGCCACACAGGCGAGTTTACCGAAAAAGTTTTGGCCGACGGCCGCGCCGTAAAGGTAAACCCGGTTGGCTACCAAAACGTCCTTTACGTGACCATCGCGCTTTACATCGTTGCGATGATCGTTTGCTGGACAATGGTTGGCAAACCTCACAAGGAAGAAGAATAAAGTCAGTTTTTCTCAACGAGTTTTAATTTGCAAGGCAAATTAAAACTCGCGGGTTGTAGACAAGACAAGAAGGCCGCTCCGATTGTGGAGCGGCTTTTTGTTTGCGAACTGTCATTCCCGCACTTGACGCGGGAATCCTTTTGACAAAAGATTGCCGGATCAAGTCCGGCAATGACATCAGACGCGGCTTAAGCATGCAAAAGATTCGCGCGGCGAGAGCTCTAAAAAAAATTCTTTTTTTTTATAAAAATCGCTAAATTTTCATAAAAAAACCCTATCTTATATGCAGGAGTTTTTTATGAAAAAATACAAAAAAACGCTTGACAATATATGTTATATAACATATATTGATAGAAAGGACGAATCGGAAAACTTTGAGATAGTTTTCTACAAAAAGCGCGGCGGCCAATGTCCCATCCAAGAATTCTTGGACTCGCTGGACGTAAAAATGCGGGCCAAGGCGCTTTTAATGGTCGCCTTGCTCAGGGAGCATGGCGCAAACCTTAGGCTTCCGTATTCCAAGCAATTGGAAGACGGAATTTTCGAGCTGCGGGCAAAGCAGGGATCCAACATTACGCGCCTGCTTTACTTTTTCTTTGCCGGAAAAAAAGCCGTCCTCACAAACGGCTTTGTAAAGAAAACGCAAAAAACGCCGCGCGCTCAAATTCAAAAAGCCAAGGAATATCGCTCAGATTACCTTGCGCAAATCCAAACGGAGGACTAACATGGACGACTTTAGAAAGTATCTCGACCAACAGCTTCAAAATCCCGAATTCACAGCTGAATGGAACGCTCTTGAACCTGAATACCAAATCATCAACGCAATAATCGCCGCGCGGGAAGAAAAGAAGATTACGCAAAAAGAGCTTTCCGCAAAAACCGGAATCACGCAAGCGGACATAAGCCGCTTGGAAAACGGAGAGGCAAACCCCTCGCTAAAAACGCTAAAGCGTGTGGCGGAAGCTCTTGGCAAAAAACTTCATATTGAGTTCATTGACGCGCGCGCGGCGAGAATGTGACTTACACAAATTCCATCCGTTCCGAATCAAACAAACCCAAGTCGGTAATCTTTAATTTTGGAATTACGGGCAGCGCCAAGAACGAAAGGGTCATGTAAGGCGCGTTGAGCCTGCAGCCCATCATGCGCGCCCAATAGCAAAGGACTTCGTAGTCGCGCGCGACTTTTTTGCACAAGCGGCTTGTCATAAGGCCGGCGACGTTCAACTGAATGTCGTGGACGCGCACGCGGTTGGCCACCGCAAGCCCGCCCTTGTTGCGAATGACTCTATTAACGCACTTGACGATGTACTTGTCGTCGGTTCCGACGCAAATTATGTTGTGCGAATCGTGCGCCACGCTGCTTGCAAGCGCTCCGGCTTTTAAGCCAAAGCCGTTCACAAAAGCCACGGCGGGCTTGGCGTTTGGATTGTAGCGGTTGACGCAAACCAGCTTTAAAACGTCGGTCTTTAAGTTTGACTTTAAATAGCCGTTTTCCAAGCTGGCGTACATCAAGGCGCTTTCTGTAAAGACTTCCTTGTCGATGGCCTTTATCGCGCGCACTTGCGCGGTGTCGGAGCGGACGGCGATGTCGCCGGCGGTGATTCTCTTGCGGTTAAAGTTGTTTATGCCTTTTGCGCGCGTAGGCTTAAAGTAGGAGCGGCCGCCGCTTACAACGGTTTGTCCGTTGACGACAACCTTTTCGATTTTCATTTTTTTAATGCCGCTGACAACGATAAAGTCCGCGCTGTCGCCTTCCTGCAAAAGGCCTACGTCAAGCTTGTAATGCTTTATTGGATTGTAGGTGGCGGCGCGCAAAACGTCAAAGGAATCGTAGCCTTCCGCGACAAGTTTTTTGACCACCCCCCAAAGAAGGCCTTGCTCCAAGTCGTTGGGATGCAAGTCGTCGACGCAAAACATAAGTTTTTCGGGCGCCACTTTAAAAAGCGGAGCAAGCGCCTTTAAGTTTTTTGCGGCGGAACCTTCGCGAATTTGAACGAACATTCCGCATTGAATTTTTTCCAAGCCCTCTTCGTAGGAGGCGCTTTCGTGGTCGGTGGAAATGCCCGCCGCCGCGTATTTTTTCAGCGCCTCGCCGCTAAGCATCGGAGCGTGGCCGTCAACTGGCTTTCCGTGTTTTTTGGCGGCGGCGATTTTTGCCATGACCTCTTTGTCGCCGCCCAAGACGCCTGGAAAATTCATCATCTCGCCAAGGCTTACAACCCGCTTGTTCTTTAAAAGACGTTCGACGGCGGCGGAATCCAAGACCGCGCCTGAAGTTTCAAATTTTGTGGCCGGAACGCAGGACGGAACGGCAAAGTATATTTTCATCGGAGAGCGGGCCGCGTCCTTTAGCATAAAGTCAAAGCCCGCCGCTCCGCAAACGTTGGTGATTTCGTGCGGGTCGGCAACCGCCGCGATGACGCCGTGCCTAAGCGATTCATACGCAAAGTACTGGGGCGTAACCATGCTGCTTTCTATGTGAACGTGGGAACTGACAAAGCCGGGCACAAGATACTTTCGCTCGGCGGTTTGGCAGCGCTCGATTTTTTTTATGCGGCCGTCCTCGACAAAAACTTTTCCGCCGTAAACTTCCCGCTTTACTACATCAACAATTTTTCCTTCAAAAACTTTCATAACTCACTTTCTTCGAACGGTGAACCGCGTCTTTGGCGCCTTGTTGCGTTCCGCGCGAGCCTTATACTCATTGTAAAGAATTTCTTGGGCGCGCTTTGCCGCCTCGCCCGCCTTGGGTTTTAGGGCAAGCCAAGAGCCGTCGCTTTGAAGCTCGTAAGAATTTATGTTTGACTCAAAGTAAACGTCAAGGACATGCTTTATTTCATTGAAGGCGGCGACGTCCAAAATCGGGAACATCAATTCTATGCGGCGGTCAAGGTTTCGCGGCATCCAGTCGGCGCTGGCCAAATAAATTTCGGGCGAGGCTCCGTTCTGAAAATAAAAGACGCGCGAATGCTCCAAGTAGCGGTCAACGATGGAAACGACGCGAATGTTTTCGCTCATTCCGGCAACGCCAGGAAGCAGCATGCAAATGCCGCGAACATTAAGCATTACGCGCACGCCCGCCCGGTTGGCGCGGTACAAGGCCGCGATTACTTCTTCGTCCGCAAGCGAATTCATCTTGGCGATTATCAAGCCCGGCGTTTGTGGAGTGGAAAGCTCAATCTCGCGCTGAATCATCGAAAGCAGCTTGCTCTTTAGGTCTACCGGCGCCATGCTAAGGTACTTCATCTTTTGCAGGGCAGAATAGCCGGTGACGATGTTAAAGAACTTTGTCGCGTCGTTGGCGATTTCGTGGTTGGCTGTAAAAAGCGAAAGGTCGGAATAGATTCGCGCGGTCCTTGGATTGTAGTTGCCGGTGGCAAGGTGAACGTAGCGCTTGAAGGCGTCTTGCTCGCGGCGGATGACCATCAAAATTTTTGCGTGCACCTTAAGGTTGACCAAGCCATAAACGACCAACACGCCCGCGCGCTCAAGCTCTTCGGCCCAAGCGATGTTGCGCTCCTCGTCAAAGCGCGCCTTAAGCTCCACCAAGACCGTGACTTGCTTTCCGTTTCGCGCCGCTTTTTCCAAGGCCGAAATTATCGGAGAGCCGCGGCCGGTTCTGTAAAGGGTCATCTTAATGGAAAGAACGTCGGGGTCGTCCGCCGCGTCGTTCAAGAATTTCACGACCGGATTGTAGGACTCGTAGGGAACGTGCAAAATAACGTCGCGGCGCTTTATCGCGTCCCAGTAAGGCTCGTCTTCCGGCAAAGCGGCGTTGGGAAAATTCTTCCAGCTTTCGTTTCGCAAATGGTCGGTGTTTTCCGCCCCGCCGATTTCGCATAAAGTGGCCGCGTCAACCAAACCGTCAAAGGCGTAGATGTCGTCGGACTTGAGGCCCAGCTTTTGCGCCAAAAATTTTTGCAGCTCCGAGCTGGACTTGTCGCAAACCATTCTGACGGCAAACGAAGACTGGCGCGCCACCAAAACTTCCTGCATCGCCTGCACGATGTCGTTGGCGTCCTCGTCAACCGCAAAGTCAGCGTCAAGCGCGACGTTGAACAAAAGCGACTTTGAAACTTCGTATCCGTCAAAAACCTGCGAGCCGTATTGCAAGACCAAATCGCTCACGCTTGTAAATTCCTTTGCCGCGGCCTTGTCGCCGGGAAGCCAAATCAAATTTGGAATGGCGTCTGGAATCTGAACCAACGCCACAATCGGAGCGCCGGGCTTGGCGGCAAATTCTTTGTTGGCGATTTTTATTCCGGCAATCGGCTTAAGCAAAAAGGCCGCGTGCCATTTAAGGTTGGCGATTTTTGGAAACTCGTCGCTGTCGGTTCTAAGCGGCGTTAAAAGCGGAAGGATTTGCGCCTTGAAAATTTCCTGGGCAAATTCCTTTTGCGCCACGCTAAACTGCTTGGGCCGCTTGTAGACAAAGCCCTCTTTTGCCAAAGCCGGAATTATTTGCTTTTGAAGCGCCTCTTGCTGCGCCAGCATCACTTGGCGGGCCCGCGCCGAAATGTCCTTTAATTGCTGCTTGGGAGTGCGGCCCGAAATGTCTTTTCCGCCGGGCGCGTTTTTTAGAAGGCGCTTTACGCTGGCCACGCGCACTTGGAAAAACTCGTTAAAGTTGCTTGTTACAATGGAAAGAAATGTCAACTGTTCCAAAAGCGGAATGTCGCGCCGCAAGCCCTCGCGCAAAACGCGGTCGTTAAACTCTATCCAAGAAAGCTCGCGGTTTAAAAAAATATTCTTGCCCGCTGTTTTTGCCGACGATTTCGCTTGAACCATTTGATTCCTCCAAACAATACGGCTGCCCGCGCAGCCTATGACAAAATCACCTTGTAGCCGAAGACGCTTTCAAACATTCCGCCTTTTTCGCCCAAAGCCTGGCGCTCCAAAACCGTGTTGTGCTTGTTGCCGGTGTGAATCACCAAAGAATCCTTTTGCTTGGTGATTTTAAGCTGGGTGAACTTTTGCGTGTGCGAACGGTCTATGGCGTCGGCGATTCGGATAATGGCGGTAAGCTTTAGAATCGCCATTCGGCTTGCGCGCGGAAGCATTTGAAAATGGTCGTCGTCCTGCGGATTGGAATGGCCGCGATGGTATTTTGCGATTTGCGAAATGATTGTGATTTCGTTTTTTGTAAGGCCAAAAAATTCCGAGTTGCTTATGATGTAGGCGGAATGTTCATGGTGGTTTTCCATGCGGATAAAAATTCCGATGTCATGAAGCATCGCCGCCACTTCCAGCAACACGCGGGCGCGCTCGTCCAAGGCAATCTCGGCCTTGAGCGCGTCGAATATTTTTAGGGCGACGTCGGTCACAAATTGCGCGTGGCCCTCGTCGCCGTGATACTTTCGCAAAAGGTTAAGGGCGCCCGCCGTGATTTGCTTGTAAAAGTCGCGCTGCAAGTCCTCGTTGGGGGCGGCCAGCTTGTTGATAAGCGCGCCCTCGCGCAAGTTTGTTTCCGGCACGATGACGCTGGCGACGTTGGTTATCTCGACGAACATTTTGTAAATCAAAAGGCCGATGCGCAATTGCGCCGCGTCGGAGTAAGCGATTTTAAAGCGCGCGAGACATTCCTCTATTGAATATTCTTGAATTTCGTCAACAAAGTCTATGAACTTTTGCCGAGGCATTTCCCACAAAAAAGTCGATATTGGCCGGCCAACGTTAAGCGCCGCCACTTGCGCCTGCTTTCCGACGGCGATAAAACTTTTTAGCTTTAGGGAATTGAACTCCTCGCTTAAAAGGGTCTTTGAGTTTAGGATGAACTGCTGGATAAAGCGCCGCGCCGTGTCGCTCTCCCCGCTTTGGCCGATTTGGCCCTCGACGCGAATCGTTCCCAAGCGGAAGGAGTGGGCGCTCACGATGCTGCCTTTTTTTAGAAGCATCATTTCGGAAGAGCCGCCGCCAGCCTCAAGAATAATGTAGTCGTCGTTGGCCAAGTCAAACTTTGAGTCCTTGAAGCATTCGCGCACGGCAAGGTACATCAAACGGTTTTCCTCTACGCCGTCAATCACGCGGACGACAAAACCGGTGCGGATGAAAATTCTGTCAATGATTGAATCCTTGTCGCGGCTTTCGCGCAAGGCGGCGGTGGCGATGACGCTTGTGTCGGCGGCCTCGATTCCCCAGGACTTAAGCTGTTCCTTGTAGCGGCTTAAAATTTGAATGCATTGGCCGATTGTGCTTTGTTTTACCGAACCGCCGGTAAAGATGTCCATTCCCAGGTTGACCGGCATGTCGGAACGGTCAAGGGTGTTCCAATGTCCGCTCGGCAAAATTTCAACGACGCTAAGACGGATTCCCGTAGAGGCGATTTCTATTATGGCTTCCGGCCTTACTTGCGGAACTTGTTTTTTTTGCCTTGCGCTCATTTCCTATAGCTTGTCAATCAACATTGAGCAGCGGCCGGAAGGAATCGGCAGCGTCTTTTTCTTTTGCTCAAGAATGTTGATTGTAAAGTAATAAAGCTTTTCGCTTTCCATTTGAATTTCCCAACCGCGGTTTGACTTGTTGGACAAAATCGTGATTAAGTTGCGTTTGAGCGAAAGGTTTTCAATTCCCATGATTTCCAAGTTGGGAATTATCCAGTCAACCGTTTTGCGCGGAAGGCTTATCAAAAGGCCTATGACGTTTTCTATCATAAGCGCGATTGTGGAAAGCGCGACGGTCTGCAAGTAGCGCGGGCGCGGGAAGGCCGGCTTTCCCTTTAGGGCCGCCTTTCCTTCTTTGCACGGAAGATAGGCTTCGTAAAGGTCGCCCTTTTCCTTTTTGTTTTCCGGCGTGAGGGCTTCCAAAATGTAGTACAAGTGGCGGATCGCGCACTCGCGCGCCAAGTCGTAGCGCTGGTATTTTTCCAAGCCCTTTGTGACCATAAAATTCATCGCAGGGAAAACGCTTCCCTTGTAGCCTTCTCCGCTTTCCTTAAAGTCGCGGCTGTCCGCGCTAAGCGTCGGGAAGGGATGGTCTGTGCCAAAAGTCTTTGGATTGGTCAAATGCGCGATCAAAGTTTCCGCGCGGTCGGCGTTGGGAATTTCCGCCAAGAGAGGCCAAAAGCCCGCGATTGTCTTTTGCGGAAGGATTTTTTCGTCCTTGTCAAGGTCGTGGTAAAAGCCGGTCTTTTGGTCCCACATCATCGTGTTGATTCTGGTCTTGAGCGAGAAGTAAGCCTTTTTGTACATGAAGCTCAATTCCTTGTCGTTCATGATGTCGCCCAAGGCGGAAAGGTGCAATACGTTGAGGGCCATGGCGGCGTTGAAGTCAATCGGGTAGACGCACTTGTCGCGCGGGCTGTTGAACATTCCGCTGGCCGTGGCGGGCGCGGCGTAAAGGCCGTTGGGCTTCTTGAATTTTTTGTCAATCCAGTTGACGTACTTTACGATGTATGGAATGACTTCCTTTACGCGGCGCTTGTTGGCCAGCTTGTGGTAAAGGTTGAATTCCGCCCAAGCCAAAAGCGGCAGGCAAACGCCTTCGGGATTTCCCTTTTCGTAGACAGGCTTTCCGCTCTTTAAGTCGTAGGCGGCTCGGATGGCGCCGTCGCGTTCCTGCTTGGAATACAAATAGTCCAAATTTTTGCTTGCGGAATAGTTCCTGTTAGAATACACCAAAAAGAAGGAAGAGAATATAGAATCCAAATGCTTTAAAACATTAACGCCGTCTTCCGGGTAAACAAAATACCCGTCATTTGACTTGGCACCCTTTTTGGGCTCAAGCCAATAATCGGCAATCCAGTTCCATGTTTTGTTGTAAATATCGACAAAATCCTGGTCGTAAAAGTGGATTTTGGGGAAATCTCTCTTGTTCATAGTCTTAGCATTATAACACAGAATTTAAAAAAACGCGCAAAAATTTTTAAAAAAATTGAAAAAAATTCAAAAAAAAAACGCGCGGACGCCAGCTTTCCCGACAATCCGCGCGCTTTATATTATTCCATATACTTTTTTAACTATTTATTTTTAACTCCTCCCCTTTATAGATATGCCCAAAGATTTCCGCGTCGAGGCGCGGGAATGACAGGGTCAAATCGCGTCGAGGCGCGGGAATGACAGGACTAAATCGCGTCAAAGGCTTGGCTCAAATCTTCTATAATATCGTCCACGTGCTCCGTTCCGATGGAAAGGCGGATTGTGCTTTGGCTGATTCCCTGGTCGGCAAGCTCCGCGTCGCTAAGCTGGCTGTGGGTCGTTGTGGCCGGGTGAATCACCAAGCTCTTTACGTCGGCGACGTTGGCCAAGAGGCTGAAGATTTTCAAATTGTCGATGAACTTCCAGGCCTCGTCCTTTCCGCCCTTGATTTCAAAAGTGAAAATCGAGCCGCCGCCGTTGGGGAAGTACTTTTGGTAAAGCGCGTGGTCGGGATGTTCCGGCAAAGACGGGTGGTTGACTTTGGCCACCTTGGGGTGCTTTGAAAGGAATTCAACGACTTTCTTTGTGTTCTCGGCGTGGCGGTCAAGGCGGAGCGAAAGCGTTTCGGTTCCCTGCAAGAGCAAGAAGGCGTTGAAGGGGCTGATGGAAGCGCCCTGGTCGCGCAAAAGAATGGCGCGAATGTATGTGACGAAGGCGGCCGGGCCAACTGCGTCGGCAAAGCTGATTCCGTGGTAGCTGGGGTTGGGGGCCGCGATTGGCGCGTACTTTCCGCTCTTTTTCCAGTCGAACTTGCCCGAATCCACGATTACGCCGCCCAGCGTAGTTCCGTGGCCGCCGATGAATTTTGTGGCGGAATGGACCACGATGTCGGCGCCATGCTCGATCGGGCGGATAAGGTATGGGGTTCCAAAAGTGTTGTCGATTACGACGGGGATTCCATGCTTGTGGGCGATGGCCGCGATGGCGTCAATGTCGGGAATGTCGGAATTGGGGTTTCCCAAAGTTTCAAGGTAGACGGCCTTGGTGTTGGCCTTTATGGCGCCTTCGACTTCCTTGAGGTCGTGGGCATTGACAAAAGTTGTCTCAACGCCAAACTGCTTTAGCGTGTGGGAAAGCAAGTTGTAGCTTCCGCCGTAGATTGTCTTTTGCGCCACGATGTGGTCGCCGGCCTGGGCCAAGGCCTCAATCGTGTAGGTGATGGCGGCCGCTCCTGAAGCGACGGCCAAGGCAGCCACGCCGCCTTCGAGCGCCGCGATGCGCTTTTCAAACACGTCCTGGGTTGAGTTGGTCAGGCGGCCGTAAATGTTTCCGGCGTCGGCCAAGCCAAAGCGGTCGGCGGCGTGCTTGGAATTGTGGAAGACATACGACGTCGTTTGGTAAATCGGAACGGCGCGTGAATCCGTCGTGGGGTCGGCCTGCTCTTGGCCAACGTGCAACTGCAATGTTTCAAAACGATACTTACTCATATTTTACTCCTTTTGCCGCGTTGGCCGCTTACAGGCGAGTCGCGGACTTCATTTAAGATGTTGGCAGAATACTCATAATTACCTAGTATGTCAATAGGTTTTATATACTATATTTGTATCGTGAGTAATAGGAAAAGACTATAAGTAAAATTCGCTACGGCAGGAACTTTTTGCAAAGCCTTAGCGCGCGGGCAAAAAAAAAGCTTCACTGACAAAAAAAGCGCGGCGGACATCTTGACAGTGTAAAGATTGCGCGCTAATCTAGACAGCGTAAAGATTAATCGAACAACAAAAGGAGGCGGGCGTGGACACATACCACCACAAAAACTTAAAAGTTGACTTGATAGAAGCCGGAATCACGCTTGTGGCAAAGGAAGGGCTGGACGGCTTTTCGTTGCGCAAGGTGGCGGGCCTTTGCGGGGTTTCGCACGCGGCGCCCTATTCCCATTTTGGGAACAAGGACGTTTTGCTTGAAGAAATGCAAAAGCATGTGAGCGAATGTTTTAGCGCCGAACTGGAAAAGACAATCGCAAAATGCAAAGACAAGGAAGCGCTTTTGATGGAACTGGGAAAGTCCTACCTGCGTTTTTTTTCAAAGCGGCCGAATTACTTTGCCTTTCTTTTTGGAAAGACCAAGCTCGCGCTGGACTTGACCGAGCGCGCCGATCCGCAAAAAAACTACAAGCCCTACGAAATCTTCAAGGCGGCGGCAGAAGATTTTTTGGCGCGAAAGAATTGTCCAAAGGAAAAATGGAACGACATCACGATTTCGCTCTGGGCCTTTGTCCACGGAATCACGTCGCTCGCCACAATGCGCGGCGTAAAATGCGGCTTCAAGTGGGAGGAAAAAATTTTTGACTTTATGAGCGCGTTCCAATTCTAGCGGCCGGGAACGGAAGCAAAACCATAACGCGCGTGACAAAAAGGCTTCACAGACCTTAACGCGCGCGGACAGCGAAATAATTGGAGGACTAGCGGCGACGAGCTTGCTCGCAAGACCTAAATCTAAAGGCGCCGCAGTATCCGCAACATCCGCGCTTGCCAACTGGCGCGCGCGGACAGCGGCATAATAAGGAGAAATATAAATGAACGTAATTTATTTTAGCGGAAGCGGAAACACAAGACATTGCGCGGAACTTTTTGCCGGCGCGACTGGCGGAAGGGCCGTCTCGATTGAAAGCGACGAGGCGTTGGAAATTCTAAAAGGCAAAAATTGTTTGCAAGACCATAAGGCGGGCGGCCATGAGGCTTCTCAGACCTTAACGGAGGCCGACGAAGTAGGATTAGCCTACCCCACCCATTACAGCGACGTTCCGCTAATCGTAAAAAACTTTATCGCAAAAAACGGCGCGCTCTTTGCCGGAAAAAAAATTTTTGTCATCGTAACGATGGGACTTTTTAGCGGCGACGGAGCGGGAGTGGGCGCCAGGCTCTTAAAAAAGCAGGGCGCCAAAATTCTTGGAGGCCTTCACCTAAGAATGCCCGACTCAATCGGCGACGTTCCGATGCTAAAAAAACCGATGGCAAAAAACCTTGCGACAATAAGGCAAACTGAACAAAAAATCGCGCGCGCGGTTGAGTCCACAAAAAACGGCCGCTATCCAAAAGACGGCCTTTCTGCTTGGCATTTCCTTGCAGGCCTTTTTGGCCAGCGCTTGTGGTTCATTCCGACTGTAAAAGCCTTGAGGTCAAAGCTAAAAATCGACGCTGAAAAGTGCTCCGGCTGCGGAATCTGCGCGTCGGGCTGCCCAACAAAGTCAATCGCGATTCAAAAGGGCAAGGCCGTCTTTGCGCCCGGTTCCTGCTCGCTTTGCTACCGCTGCGTAAACCACTGCCCCGCGCGCGCGATCACCCTTATCGGTAAGCGCGTCCTGGAACAGTGCCGCTACGACTTGTACGAAAAGGAATTGCATAACTAAGAGGCTTCACTGACCATAACTGCGGCGCGAACAGCGGAATATAGGATAGTTTTATGAACAAAAAAATATTAATCGTAACGGCGGCGCTTATGGCGGCCTGCGCCTTTGCTTTTGGACAGGCCGCGCCGCAAGCGCAAGCCAAAAAGCGTTCCGTAAAAATCACGATAACAAATATCGCGACGCCAAGCGGAACAATCGTCCTTAGCGCGCACGACAGCGAAGAAAGCTTTAAAAAGAGAAAGCCCGTCCAGACCGTCCGCGTTCCGGCAACAGTTCCGTCCGCGACAATCGAGCTAAGCCTTGAAAGCGGCGAATGCGCCTTTTGCGTTTTTCACGACACAAACGGCGACGGCGACCTTAACGCGGGCTTTATGGGAATCCCCAAAGAGCCCTTTGGCTTTTCAAACTACGACGGAAAAGGGCCGCCCGGAAATTTCAAAAAGCACAAAGTCGCCATTACCGTAGGAACTAAAGCGCTCGCGATAGAGATTCCGTTGGTTAAGTTTTAGGCTTAATGCAAGAACAAAGCGTCTCTACACCATGGCAAACATAATATAAATACAATAATAAAAATGCTCCCAGTTGCGGCTGCGTCAGATCGGCGCCGCTTGATAACTGCGCTCCACGCGCATTGCGCCTTGAAACTATCTACATATGCCGCTATCGCGGCATGCGCAAAGCGATTGTCGCCGCCAGCCGCCCCGCTCCCTCGCGCATTTTTTACTGCTTCCATTTCGTTTAACCTGCTTGCAAGACCTTAACGTGGGCGGCAAAAAGCGCTAGACTTGACGTATGACAAAAGGAAGATTCGCTCCGTCGCCCAGCGGAAGAATGCACTTGGGGAACATTTACGCCGCGCTCATCTCTTGGCTGTCCGCAAAAAAAGACGGCGGACACTGGCTTTTGCGAATCGAAGACCTGGACAAACAGCGCTGCAAGCGCGAGTGGGCCGACCGCCTGATGGACGACCTTTTGTGGCTTGGATTGGAATGGGATGAAGGCCCTGACAAAAAATCTTTGCAAGACAAAAAAGCGGCGCGACCAGAAGGCTTCACTGACCAAAACTGTGCGGCGGCAAAATCATACTACCAATCCGAGCGCGACACGATTTACCAAAAATACTTTCGCGCGCTGGAAGAGCACGGCCTTGTCTACGACTGCTTTTGCCGCCGCGCGGACTTATTGGCCGCCTCCGCTCCGCACGCAAGCGACGGAACTCCAATCTACGCCGGAACATGCCGCGACCTTTCCGCGTCCGACCGCGAGCGGCTTTTAAAGGAACGTTCCCCCGCAAAGAGAATACGCCTCCCCGACCGCGAATCGATTTTTGTTGACGGCCACTACGGCCAGCAAAAACTAAACCTTGCGCGCGACGCAGGCGACTTTATCATTCGCCGCGCCGACGGAAATTTTTCATACCAGCTTGCGGTGACCGTTGACGACGCGCTCATGGGCGTAACCCAAGTTGCGCGCGGACGCGACCTGCTTGCCTCGACCCACCAACAATTGTTTTTGTACGAAGCGTTGGGCTTGCAAAAACCGCAGTTTCTGCACTTTCCGCTATTGGTTGACAAGGAAGGCCGCCGCCTTTCCAAGCGCGACAAGGACTTGGACATGGGCTATTTGCGAACGCGCTTTTCGCCCCAAGAAATCATCGGAAAGCTTATGTTTTTATGCGGCATGTCCCCGGCTTACAAGCCGATGGACTTGCAAGAGGCGGCGGCCATTTTTGCCTGGAACAAATTGCCGCGAGAGGATATCGTTGTGGGGGATTTTAGTCGTTCTGAATCATAGACAAGGCTTCTTGAATAAGCGAGTCGCTCAGTCTAATATTGCTATGTTTTAAGAAATCAAGACATTGTTTTATTTCGTCGGCAGAAATCATCTTTTCATTTTGAGCTTGAATTAAGATTCCAATTGTTCCTGTAATTGAAATTCCCAAGTTTTTTGCAACTTTTCGACCTCGCCGTTCATCAATTATAAGAACCTCAGATTTAAGCTCATCCGCCAGAATTATAGCTTCACTTTCGCCATCATCCAACCCGCTGGCAGCCTGCAAAATTTCAAGCGATTTCTTATTTTGAATCGGCGACACTTTTAGGAACTTTGAGGATTTCACGATTTCCGCTTCGTTCGCAAACAAAACATTTGTCGTAAGCTCTCTAAAAACCGCTTCTGGAATAAGAATTTCGCCAAACAATTTTTCAAGCAAATCAAGCCGTTTTATTTTTATTAACGAGATTATAGGAGTTGTGTCAGAAATAATTGTCATGCGATTTTGCTCCGAAGCTTCTTTAAGACTTCAACATCGCTTTGCAACTCTTCCTTCGTTTGATCAAAATATGGAATTCCGAGGCTTCCGTATAAGGCAATCAAATCCATTTTGTGAATGCCCAGCAATTCCGCAGCCTTCCCGTGAGAAATCGTGTCATTTTTTATGTAAGGAAAAAGAATCATCGCGTTTCTTATAAGCATATCTTTTTCATCTTCAACAACAGCATATTCTGCAATTGTGTCAGGTATCTTTATAGAAACCGCTTGCATTGTCATATTTCTTTTCCTCCTTGCAACATTATTATAGCGCATTTTTTAGAAAAATGCATATTTTTTTAGGAACTTATCAATAAAATGTTGTATAATTGTTCAGGAGATATTTATGGCTTGAATAAATCGTTAACAAACAATAGATGACATTCCCGCGAGCAAAGGGAAAAGCGTTCTTTTGAAGATTTTGAATTCTCCAAGGGCTGATTTTTCGCGGCTTCAAAAAAATCGCCTCCGACTATGAAAAAACTGCGCTTGAAATGATGAAAGCCGAACAAGGAAAGAAAGAAGCATGATTTTTCTTCCGAACGCAAGCCCAAATATGATGATGGCTGCATTTTTATGTATCAGTAAATTTGAAAATCACCAAGAACATATATTCTTGTCTAATAGTGGAATAAAACCTATATTTGTCAAAAAAAAGGTGGGCTTGCCCCTCTTTATAAATACAAAATCAATCTAACTTGATTTTGTATCCTTTAAGATAAACTTATATAACCTTTTCTGATTGCAAAATCAAGCATTTGGGGCAAAGCTTCTACAGGGAATTCTCCACCTCGAGTTGTTTTTCCATTTTTATCAAACCAAGTATATTTTACTGATCTTTGAGAATTGGCCCAGCTAGCTTTTCCAAGTCGAATTTCACAATTTGGATCATTTTTTGCTTGCTCAGAAAATTCTACATCCATTATTTTGCGCCTCTAACATATGCAATAACATCAGACCATAAATCAATACAAACCATATCAGGATCATCTGCATTTTTTGTATAATCAACATAAAAAAATGGCGTACCTTTATAAAAATCTGCCTGAGCATTTTTTAATGCTAATTCTGCAGTAAAGCGTTCTTGTTTGGTATTCATAGGTATAATCAGCGGCGGATAAGGATTATTTAATTTTTCATTAGGTAATTTGTCTTTAAAGTCTGCTATCATAACACCCTGTTCGGTTACAAATACATAACGATACTTTATCGTTTCTGCAAAACAAATAGAAGTCAACGAGACCAATAAAAGAATAATAAAAATTCTCTTTTTCATAAAATCCTCCTTAAGATTTTATTATCGTCATTCAACGAATGACTTTTTTAAGAATATTTGCTGGCTGATCTATCTTATTAACAATAAGAGACACAGGTCTTTCAGCCTAACAAACATTCTTTATATCCCCATTTCAATGATACTTCTCATCATCTCTTAATGAATGATTATACTCACCTTTCAAATCATAATGATTTTACTCATCTTATGCAAGACTAAAATGAAAGAATTCATCAGATTAAAACTATGACATTTTGGGAAAATGTGGATTCAGAGTTAAAATACCAAAACAAAACGCGAAAACAGCTTTCAAGCGAATTGGGCTTTGATCCGACCACAATAAGCAAAGGAATTTCAAACGCCAGCATTCCGCAAGCGGATATGGCCTTAAAAATCGCAAATTATTTGAATGTTTCGCTGGAATATCTTTTGGGATTGCCGGAAAAATCCGCCTCAAAAAACGCGCAAGAAACGCAAAAACAAATTCAATTGTATAAAAAATATCACGACTTGATAGAAAGAGCGAAGAAATTGGACGAAAAAAAGTTAAAGGCCATCGTTCAATTAATGGACGCGATGTAAAGGAGCCGTGTTTCTACGCGCTAACGTACTTCAAAGATTGCGACACAGATTCGTTTTCAGTATTCAAAAACTCGATGGGATTCTTATATTCCTTTTTTAGATTTGTGACAAATTCGTCTGCCCAAGAAGGAGCGAGAACTTTTACATTTTTAAAGTCGAGAGAAATTATTTCGTTTTCATTCAGAGGCTTAATTATGTACGCCTTTGCCATTGCAAACGGTTCTTTGCCAGCGGGCCGAGACATCAAAATATCGCCAAAATTATGAACGTCTAGAACCATAGTTTAGTCCTCCCATTTAAAGTCAAAAATTGCAAGGCAACCAGACCAAAAATCGTCCGCTTGCAAAAATTCAATCTTTCCGTCACAAATCGCGCAAGAACCGTTCCCTGTTTGGTAATACAACGACCAAGATTTATTGACAGAAGTTTCAGCAACAAATTTCAAGCCGTTTCCGCGCTGTTCAGGCGTTCTGCCAGAAATCTGTTTTGTAAACCCTGTCTCTCCACAGCCTCAACATCACTCGAAAGCTTTATCACAGAAGAAAGCGCAATATGTTCCTTCGCGGCCTTTATAATTGATGAATCAATCATGCTAAATAAATTATATCAATGCAAATATTTTTTTTCTAGAGGTTATTACTTCTCTCCCAAAAGCTCCCTAGCCCGCGCCAGCGCCAAGTCGATGTTAGCGCAGACGTTTTCTTTTCCCAGCTTGTCGAGCATGCCGGTTTTTTCGCAGAGCATGTAGGGCTGGGTGTGGATGCCCGAAAGGACGATCGTGACGCCGCGGCGGTCGCAGGCTTGCTTGGCTTGCTCAAGGGCGCGGATTCCGCCCGCGTCAAGATAGATTGTGTTCCTCATTCGCAAAACCAACACCTTGTAGCTTACTTCGGCCTTTTCGACGGCGACGTCAAATTTTCGCACGGTGCCAAAAAATAGCGGGCCGTCGATTTCGTAGACCATCGCGCCCTTGGGAATGTCCAAGGTCTCTTGGTTTTCGGACGAGCCGCTTATGCCTTCGGTCAAGTTTTCGCGCTTGGCCTGAACGTTTGAAAGGTCGCACATTTTTTTGATAAAGAAGAAGGCGGCCAATCCAAGGCCCACTTCAATCGCAACGGTAAGGTCGATGAAGACCGTTATCAAGAAAGTCGCGGCAAAGACAAAGGAGTCGCTCTTTTGTCCTTTGACCAAGGCGCGTATACTTCCAAAGCCCGCCATGTTCCAGGCGACGTTTATCAAGACCGCGCTCAGGGCCGCCATCGGAATGTAGACGGCAAACCTTCCCAAGAAAATCAAAATCAACAAAAGCGTAAGAGCATGAACGATTCCAGCCACCGGAGTCTTGGCGCCGTTTTTGATGTTGGTGGCAGTGCGCGCGATGGCGCCTGTCGCGGGGATTCCTCCAAAGAGGGGGCTTGCGATGTTGGCGATTCCCTGTCCGATAAGCTCCATGTTGGAGTCGTGCTTGCTTCCGATCATGCCGTCGGCGACGACCGCGCTCAAAAGCGATTCGATGGCGGCGAGCACGGCGATAGAAACGGCCGTGGGGAAAAGCGCCCGGATTGAAGACAAGCGCAAGTCGGGCAATTTTGGAAGCGGAAGCGAAGACGGAATCGAGCCGTAGCGGCTTCCGATCGTGTCGGTGACAAGGCCAAACTTTTCGCGCGCGATGACGGAAGTGAGCGTGGCCAAAATGATTACAATAAGCGAGCCTGGAATTCTTTTTGTGACGCGCGGCCACAAAAAAATCAGCGCAAGGCTCACCGCCGCGAGAGCGAACGAGAACCAGTTGACCTGGCCGATGTTAAGGCAGTATGTCTCAATCTTTCCAACAAAGTCGCCGGGCATTTTGTCAAAGCCTTTGGGAAAGGCCGTTATGGACAAGCCCAAGAAGTCTCCGATTTGTCCCGCAAAAATTGTCACCGCGATGCCGGCGGTAAAGCCAGTCACGATTGTGTATGGAATGAACTTTACAAGGCCGCCCATCTTAAAGGCGCCAAGCAAAATCAAAAGAACGCCGGCCATGATCGTCGCCGTCGCAAGGCCTTCGATTCCAAACTGCGCAACGACTCCGTAAACAATCACCGCAAAGGCGCCGGTGGGCCCGCCGATTTGCACCTTGCTTCCGCCAAAAGCGCTGATAAAAAAGCCCGCGACAATCGCGGTAAAAAGGCCGGCCTCTGGAGGAACGCCGCTCGCGATGGCAAAGGCTATGGCCAAAGGAAGAGCGACGATTCCGACGATGACTCCGGCAAGCGCGTCGGAGGCGAATGTTTTTGCTGAATAATTTTTAAGAGAAGAAAATAGCTCTGGTTTTAACATAATGCGCTATGATACCGCAAAGGAGGAAAAAATACAATTAGGGGAAAAGAGCGGGAATGGCAGCGGTCGCCGGCGCGAGCGCCAGCCTACTTCTTTATCACAATCCTGCCCGAGCCTTCCGGCTTTTCGTAGTTCAAAAGATAATTTTTGTAAGAAGCCAGCGGGCTGTTCTTGGAAGAAATTTTCGCGTTGCCGTCCGTTCCCTTGGCAAAGGCTTTGGCGTAATTGGTGGCGATTACAAAGTCTTCGCCCGCGTAATTCTTTATGGCCTTGACGCCTTCGAACATGGCAAAGCCGTCGCCCATCTCGCGCAGGGTAAAGCTAAGTCCGGCCACGGCGTAGCGCTTTTCAAAGTCCAGCGGAACGTAGACCCCGCTTTTTTTGTCGTAAACTTGAACGTCGCTAACGCGGTAGGGGCCGGGATTTCCAGTCCACAATTTTTCGCTGTTTGCTTGAACGGCGGAAGGAATCGTCGCGTCGATTTTATAGCGCAAGCCGGCCGCGTGCAGGAAGCCGCCGTTTTCCGCCACGCCAACAAAGCGCGCTCCAAATTCCAAAGCGTCAAAAATTTGGCGGCCGGTAAGCTCCACAAGGCAAACGTCGTTCCCAAATGGCAAAACGGTTTTTACCGCGCTGTATGTTACGTCGCCCGCGGGAATGTCGCTTCTCAATCCGCCGCCGTTTTCAAACGCCAGGTCGCAGTCAAGACCTTCCACAAAATTAAAGTGCCAGTAAAAGGCGTCGGAGACAAAGTCGCCCAAATTGCTTTCTTGCTTTCGGACAAGGCGCTCGTGATTTCCGACCGGCGAATTGGCGCAAAGGGGAAAGTCGCAGGACGCGATTTTTGTTCCCATTTGTTTGTCAACTTGCGCCTTGCAATCTTGAACCAGCGCGTCAACTTGCGCGTCGGAAGACTTATACTCTTTTATCAGGCGCGAACTCTTTTGGCCGCCATTCAATTCCACAAGGCCAATCGCGTCAAAGTAGCAGCCGGTCTGCGTCAAAAGCACGTCCTGGCCCTTGTCGTTTTTGACAAACTTTTCTTCCATCACCGTGTGCGAATGTCCGTCGATAAAAACGTCGATGCCATGCGTGCGCGCGATTACGTCTTCGCTTCGCCAAGGGGCGGAACTTTCGTCAACGCCCAAATGGCCAAGGGCAACCACATAGTCGGCCTTGCGCGCGGCCTGGTCAACCGCTTTTTGAACGCTCTCGTAAAGGTCTTCCGCGGCGTCGCAGCCAAGAATCTTGTAAAGAAAAGTCTTTCCGTCTTTGTCCATAAAATGCTTGGGCGAAGACTTTGAGTAAGTGTCGGGAGTCATGATTCCCACAAAGGCCACGCGCGACTTTCCAAGGCGCAAAATTTTATAGGGCGCGACGACAGGCTTGTTGTCCTTGGCGTGAACAAAATTGCAGACGACAAGCGGAAAGGCCGCCTCTTTTATAACGTCAAGCGCTCGCTCCATGCCGTAGTCAAATTCATGGTTTCCAAAAACGGCAAGGTCGTAGCCGGCGGCGTTCATAAGCCTGACGACGTTGGCGCCCTGGTCCATCGCGCCGAAAACCGTTCCCTGTATAAAGTCGCCTGCGTCAACAAGCGCGACGTTTTTTCCTTGCGCAAGCATGTCCTGTTTTAGCGCGGCCACATTGCCGTAAGACAAGTCCTTCGTTATGTAAGAGTGAATGTCGTTTGTGTAAACGATCGAAACTTCGCCGCGACGCCCGCATGAAGCGAGAACAAGCGAAAACAAAGCGACAAATAAAGCGAATAATTTTTTCATAAATCCTCCTATGCCTGCCGCTGTTCGCGCGAACCTTGCCGCGCTTGTTCGGCTAATGTGTTCCGTTCCCAAAAAACGCCGTCGGCGTAGCCTTGAATGCTTGGGTCGTCTTCCGCGCGCTCCAAGCGTTTTTGCGCCCACAAGCAATACTCTTGGTTTATTTCTATTCCGCAAAAAGCGCGGCCCAGTTTTTTTGCAGCGACGGCTGTTGTTCCGCTTCCCAAAAAAGGGTCAAAGACAATTCCGCCTTTTGGGCACGAAGCAAGGATCAACTTTGCGCAAAGCTTTTCCGGCTTTTGCGTCGGATGGTCGGTGTTTTCGGGCATCGACCAAAAAGGAACCGAAATGTCGTCCCAAAAATTGCTGGGATGCGTAAGCCTAAAATTGCCGGCCGCGGCGCGCTCCCAATCTTTTGGCTTTCCGTCCTGCGTGTAGGGGGCCAAAACTTTTCGCTTTTGCATCACGGCCTCAACGTCAAAGTAATAGTCGTCGGGATTCTTCACCGCAAACCAAATGTCTTCCATCGCGTTTTTCCAATTGCTTTTTGCGCCGCGGCCTTTTTCGCGCTGCCAAGTGATTCTGTTCATAACCGAAAGTTCTTTGGCCACCGCGCGCTGCAAGGCCGACGAGCACTTCCAGTCGCCGCAAATGTAAAGGCTTCCGTTGGCCTTTAGTTTTTTGCAAACGGCCGGAAACCACGAGTCAAGGTATTCGTCGTAGGCGGCGTCGGAGCGGCCCGCGAATTTTAGGCCGCCAAAATTTTTGCTAAGATTGTAGGGCGGGTCGATTATTATAAGGTCGGCAAACGCGTCGGGAAGCAGCGGCAACGCGGCGAACAAATCCGCGTTTATGATTTTGTTTTTTATTTCGTCCGCGAGGACGCCGCCGATTTTGGCGCTGTCATTCGCGCTGTTGACGCCGCCGCTTTTTGGGCTTGCCAGACTTTTTAGGCCGGCGGCCGTCAAAAGCTTTGAGCGCAAAGCGGGGATTTCTTCCTCATTTAAAATGAGCGTCCGATTGTTTTTTGCCCGCTGGGTTTTCATAGGTTAAAACAAGCCGCCTTGCTCGCCGGAATCGCTGGAGGCGGCCGCCTCGTTCGCGCCCGCGCCGTCTTTCGCGCTGGCCGCCACGTTCGCGCTTGATTTGCCTTTCGCGCCAGGAAGCGTCTTTGCGCCCTGCGACTTTAGCGCGGCGAATTTTTCGGTCATCGTTGGGTTTCCGCGCGTAAGGCTTTTTATCGTAAGGTCTTCGGCCTTGTTGTTGGCAAGGCGCAAGTTGTTTTCGCTTCCGATTAGGGCGGCCTTTATTTTGTTCAAGTGGTCAATCGTCTTGTCAATCTCGTCAATCGCCGTGGCAAACTTTTCGCTGGCCAGCCTGTAGTTTTTGTCAAAGCCGCTTTTAAATTCCGAAAGCCGCGACTCAAAGTTTGTTATGTCAATCGACTGGTTCTTCGCCACTTCAAGCTGCCTCTGCCATTCCAAAGAATTTTTGGCCGCGTTGCATAAAAGCGTGATGAGCGGAATGAAAAATTGCGGGCGTATCACATACATCTTTGGGAACTTGTGCGAAACGTCAACGATTCCGCCGTTGTAAAGCTCGCTGTCCTTTTCCAGCAAAGAAACAAGAACGGCGTACTCGCATTTTTTTTCGCGCCTGTCCTTGTCCAGTTCCTTAAAGAAAGATTCGTTAGTGTGTTTTGTCGCCGTTTCGTCGGCCTCGTTTTTCATCTCGAACATAATCGAAATGTACTCAACGCCGTCAGCCTTGTCGCGGAAAATAAAGTCGCCCTTGCTGCCGGACGCGCGCGAAACTTCGTTGTCCTTTTCAAAATAAGCGGAGGGCATGACAGGCCTTAGGTACTGCTCAAAAAGAGTCTTGCAATGGACTTCAAGCGACTCGCCTATCATCTTGGTTGACATCTTGGCCTTTAAGTCCTTGTAGTAGGCTATTTGCTCGTCCTTCAACTTTAGCTGGTTTTCAAAATTTTGCTTTAGGCTGTCCTCGTTTAGCTTTGCCTTGCTGGCCGCGTTTTCAAGTTGGTTTGAAAGTTTTTGAAGCTCAAGATTTTTTTCGCTCTGAATTTTTTGCAATTGCAGCTGGCTCTGCGATTCGCCCGCGGCAAGCTTTTGCTTTAAGTCGGAAATTTCCGAATCTTTTTTGGAAAGCGCTTCGGCCAGCGCAAGTTTTTTTTCGTTTTCAAATGAAGAAATTTTCGCGTTAAGTTCCGCAAGGCGCTTGTTAAAGCCGCCTTCCAACTCCCGCTCTCTAAGGGCCAGCGCGGATTGGCCTTGCGCCTTTTCCTTTTCTATCTGCGCTTGCAGTTCCGCAATTCGCTTTTGGCTTTGCAACTCAAATTCGCTCTTTGCCGCGCGAAGCTTTTCTTGGTAAACCTTGTCCGCCCCGGCGGCCAGCGCCTTTTCAACCAAGCCCGTGTCCACGGAATTGATTTGCGCCAAGTCAATCCAGTCGCCCTTTTCGGCGGCCTCGTCCAACACCAGCTTGTTCTTGCTTTCGGCAATCACGCGAATTTGTTTCATGCCGTTTAGGTTAGCGCATTTTGGACTCTTTTGCTAGAGGAATTTTTAGCGCTAAAAAAAATCACTTGCCGTCTTTCTTCGCTCGGCGCGACAAAAACCATGCAGTGGCAAAAACATCCAGCGCGACAAAAAGCAAAAGAAGCGCGGCCAAAGGAATTCCTCCGGCGGGAGCTTGCGGAACTTCCTTGTAAAAGGAACTGTCAAGCTCAACCTTTATCGGCTCGATTGGATTAAGATTTTCAATTATTTCGCGGGTCACAGGATCGCGGGCGTTTTTTAGCGTGTTGGAATTTTTGCTTTTGTTCCAGCGGACTTGGTTCAACAATTTTCCCGCGTCATAAAAGGCCTTGTCTTGCATCGCCGCGCAATAGTCGCTGATGTAGCGCTTGGCCGCTTTTTTGTCTTTCATCGCTCCGGCGTTTTTGACGACGGCGGTCATTGCGCTTGTCATTCCCGCTTCCGCCTCATGCCAATAGGCGCGGACGGGCTGGCCGTAAGCCTTCCACGAATCCTGTTCCACAGAAAGCGTGCACAATTCCTTAATGCGAAAATACGGATAATTGTCGGTGTCAAAAATTCCCGCCTCGCTCGCGGCTTGGTTCCTGGCGTACGCGGCGCCAGCGCGCAAGGAAGCGTTTGAAATCGGAACAAAGACTCCGTAAAGCGCGGGCCCCGGACATTCCCAAACGACGCACGACATGTCGGCGGGAACGTCGTGAAAAACTTGCGCGACATGGACGCTCATCACCATGTCGGTTCCGATTACGCGCATGTCGTCCCGGCCCGTCTCGTCGGGGCTGTACTTTGTTCCTTCATAACGATTGCGCAATATTTCCATAACGTCTTGCGCGCCGACTTTTTTGTCTGGAGAAAAGCACAGGGGATAAAGCGCGTCCTTGTCGTAGTCCGCGCCGTAAACTGACGGAGAAAGAATTTGGTGGCCGATCCATGTTCTCATGTGGGAATAGACTTCAAACGTAGACAGGCCGGAATATGTTTTAAAAAGGTTAAGCTCGCCGGCTTTTCCGTAAGACGCGAAGCCTTTTCGCTCAGGAAGGCTTTGCAAATCCGCAGAGACAATCGCCTCCTCATAATCGGACAAATACTCCAGCGCAAACTCGTTTCCAAAAACGCAAACCTTGTCGGCCGGAAGCTTTACCGCCGCGTATTGGCGGCCTGTGTACATATCGACATACCAAGCCTCATTTTGGTCGGCGATGAGCGCGATGTTGATTTCGGCGCTTCCGTACTTGTCGATGATTGAGCATAAAACTTTTACGGCTTCGCGCGCGCTCGCGCTTTGGCATACGACAAGGTCAACGGCGGCGCATTCAGTCAAGCCGTTCTTGACCAAGGGGTCGGCGGCCAAAGCGTCGTCGTTTGAAAGAGAAGTTATGGACATCAGCATGACCACGCCCATCTCGTTGGCGCAAATCGCCGCGTCATGCGGAAGGGAATTCATCGCGGTCGTAGAATCCATCCAAGGCGTGGAAACATATTTATAAGTTGTTTCAGGAATTTCCGCAAAGACCGTTCGGCCCGCGTCAACCGGCATCTTTCGGCCTTTCTTTTTTTGGACGCGCTTTACGACATCGATGTAGTTTGGCCAAACACACTGGTTGTCGTTGGACTTTGCCAAGATTGTCGTTCCGTCGGCGCTGACGTCTTTTCCTACATAAACGGCCGTGCAGGCCCGCGCGTCATTGGCGGCTAAAAGGCAAGCCACGGCGCTCAAAAGAAACGCGGCCGCCGTTTTGCAAAACCTTTTGGAAACATCCTTCATCACTTTCTCCTTTTTTTATTATAGCGCGCATTCACGCGTTTGTGAATTTTTATTTGTCCGCTTGTCTTCAAGCCTTGACGCCTGCGTCGGCGCGGCGGCCGCTATTGCGAAAAAGCAAAAAAACGCATATACTTAAAAAAAAAGGGAGAAAACAATGCGCGGCGTTTTACTTGCAGTTCAGTATGCGAGCATAATTGGCTTGTTCATAGAAAGCTGGATTATTTTTCGCAGGCTAAAGAGCGCCCCCCTTTCATATTTGTTTCTAAGCTGCCTTGCCACATTGGCCAACAACGTGGGCTATCTTTTCCAGCTTCTTTCCACCAACAAAGAAAGCTACCTTGTCGCGCTAATGTTCTCCTATGGGGGCCGCGTTTGGATCACTCTTTTTCTTTTTTTGTTCACGGTGGAACTTTGCAAAATCAGATTTCCAAATGTCTTGAGAAACATTTTGGTCATCGCGCACATTGCAGTTTATTTTTCAATCATAACGCTAAAAAAGCACAACTTGTATTACACGTGGACAAAATTTTCCGACGACGGAATTTTTCCAACCATGAGCCACGGAAACGGCCTTGTCCACGACTCTTTCATAATCCTTCAGTTGATTTACATCGCGGTTGGATTCACATGGCTTTTTTTGGAATGGCGCAAAAGCAAAAACCGCGAAACAAAAAAACGCTTGATGTCCGTGATTGTTTCCTTCCTCATAGAATTCATCTTTTTTTCCATTCACATGACAAAGCCCTTTGAGCTTACGCGCTTTTATGACTTTACAATAATCGGATACATAATCGGCGCCGCCGTGATGTTCGTTTCATTCTTTAGGTACGACCTTCTTGGCGCGCGGGAAATAGCCCGCGACTTTATAATCGACCGTCTTTCTGAAGGAATCATTGTCGTCGGAACAAATGGGAACATTCAGTATTGCAACAAATCCGCAAAAGAAATGTATCCAAACATGGAAATCGACTCTGCAAAAATCGCGCAAGAGATTCAAGCGGCGGCGCAAAGCGGAAGCAACATCAACATAAACAGCAGGGTGTACGCGGCGCAAGAAAATGAATTGACCAGGGACAAAAAGCAAGTCGGAAAGCTTTATGTCTTGATCGACACGACAGAACGATACGAGCGCTTTAAAAAAGAAAAGAGCGACTTGCAGATGGAACTTAGGCTCGACCCTCTGACAGGACTTTTCAACCGCAACGGCATGGAACATTTTTCAGGCCTTCTTTACAACGAAGCCTTGAAAAGCGAAAAATCGCTTTTTGTTTGCATTTGCGACATGAACGGCCTAAAGCACATAAACGACAACTTTGGGCATGAAGAAGGCGACCGCGCCATAAGAAAGCTTTCGCAAATCATCAAGGAAACCGCCGGAAAGGACGACATGGCCTTTAGAATCGGCGGCGATGAATTCCTTATTCTTGGCATAAAGGAAAAGCCAGAAAACGCGGTCGCCGACTTTTGCGAAAAGACAGAAATAACCATCGCCGCCCACAACAGCGCGCCGGGCCTTCCATACAAAGTTGACATGAGCTACGGCCCGCTGGTTAAAAAACTTTCCGGCGCGCCGAATGAATTTTCAGACTTGCTAAAAGAATCCGACTCGCTTATGTACGAGATGAAAAAGAACCGCGACGCCCACATACGGCGTTAACAAGCCGTTAACTACAAACGGACGGCCGAGCGATTTTTCGCGCCAAGTAAATGAATGGCGTATCAAGCAAGCTGGTCACAATGTAAATCACATAGCACGACGCTGTGATGGCGACAAGTTCGTTGAATTGATAGATTCCCCAAAAGGCTCCAAAGTTGAACAAAACGATGTTCACAAATTGCGAGACAAGCGTTGAAAAATTGTTGCGGAACCAAAGGAATTTGTCGTGGCTTCCGAACTTTTTTTCCGTAAGCTTCCACCAAGCGTGGTAGAGATTTACGTCAATCCATTCCGAAACAACGTAGGCCAAAAGGCTTGCCGTCAACATTCTGGGCGTGTTGGAAAAAAGTCCGCGAACAAAGCCGCTGGCCCAATCGCCTTCGGCGGGAATGTAGCGTATCCACATAAGGCTCAAAAGAATGAAAGTCACGTTTGTGAAAATGCCGGCAAGAACGCCCTTGTGGGCTTCTTTTTTTCCGTAGATTTCGCTTAGTATGTCGGTGGCAAGAAAGGTGGCCGCGAACAAGGTGTTTCCAAGCGTTTGGTCCATGCCAAAGGCGCGCACAAGAAGCGTGACTTCTATGTTGGCCATGAGCGTGCAAATTCCAATCCAGGCGAACAAGCCGCCCTTTCCAAAAACTTTAAGGAAGACAATGGTTCCGCCAAATGACAGCAACAATGTCGCCGCGAGAAAAAGTTCATTCATAAAATGACCTCAAAAAAATAGAATTGACCTGGTTTTGTTTATAGACAGGAAGGACTGCGAACTGTCTTTGTAAGCCGCTTGAATATAGCGCTTTTTTTGTTTTTGCGCAATGCGCGCGGCAAAAATTGTTTCATAACCAAAAAAGCGCGGCCGCTAAAACAATTCCGGCTGCATTGGGTCGCCTTGCGCGGCGGCCGGAAAGTCTTCCATCCACTTAAAGACAGAATCCGTTCCTAGCATTATGCCGCTTTCCGCGCAGAGCCGGGACAAGCGCGCCATTAGCTCCTTGTCGCGCGGGCTTGTGGCCATATAAGAATAGCCGAAAGTTTTTTGGTAGCGCTCTTTCATTCCCGCAAAACGGGAATCGCGCAAGGCCGCGCGCTCTAGGGCTGCGTAAAAATATTCGCGGTTTCCTTCGCGCAAGGTAAGTCCTATTCCAAAGCATAAAATCGCCTTTACACCCGCTGCCGCGCAAGAGCCCGCAATCGCGTCAATGTTTTCCTGCGTGTCGTTGATAAAGGGAAGGAGCGGACTAAGCCACACGACGGTCGGAATGCCGCGCTCCCTGCACTCGCGCAAAACTTGGACGCGGCGACTTGTGGGGCAAACGCCAGGCTCCAATATTTTGCAAAGCTTGTCGTCGGCTGTGGTAATCGTCATTTGTACGACCGCCTTTGCCTTTTTGTTTATCGAAGAAAGCAAGTCCAGGTCCCGCAAGACCAAGTCGGATTTTGTCAACACCGCCGCTCCAAAACTGTAGCGGTCGATGATTTCAAGGCAGCGGCGGGTTAGGCAAAGTTCCTTTTCAATCGGAATGTATGGATCGCACATGCTTCCTGTTCCAATCATGCAGCGTTTTCGTTTTTTGCGCAGGGCCTCTTCTAAAAGTTCCGGCGCGTTTTGTTTTACCTCTATGTCCTCAAAGTCATGCGTAAAGTGATAGCATTTGCTCCGCGAGTCGCAGTAAACGCAGCCGTGGGAACAGCCGCGGTAAATATTCATTCCGCAGGGACGAGTTGTTAGAATCGATTTCGCGCTGACAAAATGCATTGGCCGCCGCTCCGCTTTGCGCGCGATTAGTCCGCGCAGTTCTTTTTGTGGGCCTTAAGCTTTTTGATTGCCCAATCGTAGTGGCTTGAAGTGTTGCTTACAAAAAAGCTTCCGAGCGCGGCGTTTCCGGTCCACAAAAAATATCCTTTTGTGAACAGTTCTTGGTCGCTGTATTTTTTTATCAACTTCATGACCGCCGCGTGGCTTTGCGCCAACAATTCTTTCGCCGTTTCAAGGCTGGTCTTTTGGTGCCGTTTCCAAAACATTACGTTCATCTGGCCGTAAGTTTTCCAAGAATAGTCCGGCGGCAAAAAGGCGACGGCGGATTTTTTGTCGGCGGCTTTGGCGTTGTTTTTGGGAAAGGCCAGCATAAGCTGGTGCCATTCGTAAAGGTGAATCAAAACGTCGCGGACGTTTTTGTCGCGGCTCCAGTGCGCCTCCTTTTTGCTTGGCTGGCCTGAAAAGTCAAAGGGCGTTTTTAATTCCTTTTCGCTTAGGCCGTCAATCATTTGCATAAGCGCCTTGTAGTTTTTGTCGGCGGCCTCTAAAAGCTGGTCTTTTGTTTTTGGTCTTGGCATATTCATTCTCCTTTATGCTTTATGCGCGGTGATTATTGTGAAGCTGTAGGCGTTTACCGTTATGACGCAGCTGTCAATCCTACAATACCAGTTTTTTCCTTTTCGTTCTATGGCCGCGGCGGAAGATTCGATTTTTTCGCGGCAGCAGGCGACAACGTCCTTTATATCGTCGCCAAGCCCAAGATTGTGGCGTATGCGGTCCACGCCCATAGGAGTAGTGTGAAGTTTGTCCAGGTTTTGCAAGAGTTCGTTTTTCATTTTGCTTTCCTTATCGGATGCCTTATCACTGTCTTTAATTTTTCCGCGCTTGTTTTTCGCGGGTCGCTCAGGTAGATTTCGTGATGAAGCCGCGTGGCGGAAAAGCCTAACTGCCAGTTGTTGTTTTCTGCATATTCATCCATCAGTTGAATTGTGGCGGGTTCGTCATCGTAGGAACCTTTGTGCATAATCTGAACGCAGTCGCCTTCTTCAATTGGCAGCAATTCCGCTCGCGAGCAGTCCAGGCCTTTCTTTTTTTCAGCCGCTTCCTTTGCCCAGGCAAAATCCTTTTGCTTTACAAAGTCCGGCAGGCGGATTACTGAAATCCAATTGAAGGAAGATTTGTCCGCGTAGTCAAAGCCCGCGACAACCTCTCCGTTTTTCTCTTGCCACCAAAAGCCTTCGAGCGGCGGAAACAAATTGCATTTTGGGAACGGTCACAATTTGCGGCTTTGCCGGCGGAAGATAAAATTCCTTGAATTCTTTTTTGTAGTCGAATGGCATTATAGTTCCTCCTTAAATTCTTCCAGCAATTCACGCGCGTAGACTTTTGGCCGAGCGGAATCGCGGACGATTTTCCAGAGGGCGGCGGCGCTTTTTAGCTTGTTTGGAAAGGCCGCGGTCGCGGGGTCGGCGCAAAAGTCTTGGACAAATTTGTTCCATTGCAAGGAAACCTTGTCGTAGCGCGCGTAAGTCTTTTTGCCGTAGTAAACGTCCAAAAGGTCTCCGAGAGTGAAAGACTCATCGCCTGTTTCCTTGACTTTTTTGACGGTGGCCACCATGTCCGCGTTGAACTTAAAGTTTTTAATTCCGGTTTGGGAACTGAAAAAGTCGCGGGCGCGCTGGCTGAACTTAAAGCCGCAAGCGACAAGGCCGGTGTTTAAGGTAAGCTGGCCGCTTGCCGCATTGGAAACCGCCGCCCGATTTTTGGGCTTGGAAGCGGCGCCGGGTCTGACAACCGCGCTTTTTGGTCTTTCCGCCGTTTTTCGTGGCTTGGGAACGATTCTATTCCCCTTAAAGTATTCCTCGATGACGCGGTTCAGTTCCGCCTTCATTCCGCCAGAGTCAAGGCCAAGAGCCTTGCATATTTTTTTAAGCTCCTCGCGATACCAATAGTATTTTGAAAATTCTTCATATGAGGAAATGTCCTTGAATTGCGGCCTAGCGTTCATGCCCTTATTATAGCGCGCTAAATATGACAATAGCGTGTCACATTTTATAAACCAAGGAAACTTTTTTTGCAAGCTGGGCCACTTCTTCCTTTACGCGCGCGGGCGACAAAACTTTTAGGTCGGGGCCAAAAGACAAAAGGAATTCGCATAGCCATGGAACGTCTGGCGCAGTAAAAACGACGCTCGCGCTCTTGTCCTTTCGGACTTTCATTTGCTGGCAAACAAAGGCGTCAAGCAAAAAAGAAATTTTTGAGGCCGCGACGCTCGCCCTGATTTTTATCATCGGAGCCCTTTGTTCCGCCGGGTAAGAATCCTTTTTTGTTTTGGGAACGGCCGTTACGGCGCGGCCTGTTTGCCTAACATTCCGCATTCGGCTAAGCTTAAAAAAGCGCTCGTCTTTTTTTTGCTCGCACCAAGCGAACAAGTACCAAGCCTGGCCTCTAAAAACCAGCTTCCAAGGCTGCGCCGTCCGCCGCTCGACTTTTCCTTGGCTGGAACAGTAGTCAAAAACCACTTGCCGTTTTTTTAAGATTGAATCGCGCAAGGTCACGAAAAGCGTCCGCACTTCCGAGCCTTCAGGACTCCAGGGCGCGAAGTCCACTTCCAGCCAGTCCGCGTCGTTTTTGGAAAGGCCGGAAATTTTTTCGGCAGCCTTGGCCGCGGCTGTTCCTGCAAAGTTTCCGCCAAGGCTGCCCAAGGCCTTTACGCTGGAAACAATCGCAAGCCGCTCTTCTTCCGAAAACACCCGCTTGTCCAGCGTGTAGCTTTCCTCAATCGCGATTCCGCCGCCGCGGCCTTTTAGCGCGTAGACCGGCACGCCCGAAAGGCTTAGCGCGTCAAGCCAGCGGTAAATTGTTCGCGTAGAAACGCCAAAACGCGCGGCCATTTCCTTTGCGGTCGCTCGCTTTTTGTCAATCAAAACGTAAACAAATTCAAAAAGCTGGTCGATTTGCACAAGAGCATTATAGCGCGCAAAATATGACACCGCAATGGCATATTTTCTTACCCCTGCTTTCTTGCCTTGAGCTTTTCGTTGATTTTTTTCGCCTCGTTAAAGTCAAACATATAAACACAAAATGTGACCAAAAGATAAATCAAAACGAACATCGCTTCCATCACAAGAATCGACTTAAGCTCTTTTTTGAACCAGTTAAGGTAAAAGCCCGTCGCGCAAACCGTAGCGTTAATGATCGCAAAATACAAAACTTGCAAGAGCGCGTTTTCTTTTGCGCTCAAATTCTTTTTAATATAAAAAATTCCAAAGGCAAGGCCTGAAACCGCTCCGATAAAAATCACGCCCCAAATGTCGTCGATTCCCATCATAAGATTTCCGCTTGGATTGAAAAATTTCCTAAAGAGCGCGATGAAAATAAAAATCAAAGTGACGACGCGGGCGCAAATGTTTACCATAACAGGAAACATGTCGTTTTTATTGTCTGAACAGTTCATAGGCCCAACCTCTCTTTCAATTCATTCAAATAATTTCTGGAAACAACAACCTTGTAGCCGTTTTCCAATATCGCCTCAAAGCGGCCGCCAAAGACCGGCGCAAGGCTGTCGATTTTGTCAAGGTTCACAATCACCGCTTTGTTGGCCCTAAAGAAATCGCTGGCCGGCAACTCTTCCTCCAGTTGGTAGAGCTTGGCTTTTGTTTCGTATACGCAGTCCTTTGTGTAGGCAAAAACCTTGTCGTCAACCGACTCAAAGTACAAGACTTCCGCCGGCTCCACCAAGACAATTTTTGAGTCCTTGTAAAAATTCATTTTGCCTTTGCCGCCAGCCTTAAACTGGTTTATAAGGCGCATTAACTTTTCGTCAAGCTGGCCGCACTTTACGATTATCTCGTCTTCTTCGCCAGGCTCTTTTTCAAGAATCGTTATTTTCATCAAATACTATTCTAGCGCCTTTTTGGCTTCTTGCAAAGCAAGAAAAGCCTTTGATTCCTTGTTGCATTTTTTGTAACATTCATAGGCCATCACATGGCAATAGGCCTTTAAGACTTTATTGTCGGAAAGCGAGGCAACTTTTGTAAAATCGTTTGCGCCAACTTCCGACTTTTTAAACACCATCTCGGGAACGGAAGCGCTGACCGAAGCGCGGTTCATCAAAACTTCAATCTCGCCTTCCTTTCCGGCGCAAAGTTCCGCGGCCTTGTCCAAATAAACGTAAGCCTCTTTTACAAGCTTCATCGCCTTTAGCGCGGAAGACTCGCCGCCTTTTTTGGCAAGCCAAGAGCCGTAGTTGGCAAGGCTTATGTAGTCGTTAGGATTCTGCTCAATCTTTTTTCCGTACTCTTCAAGGGCCGCGTTTATTGCAAGCATTGGATCGGCGCCGTCGTCGGAACTGTCGGAAGTGCCATTATTGTTGAAGGCGGCGTCGTACATTTTCTTGACGCGCTCGATAAAGGCTTCGTCTTCCGCATCCTTTCCCTTGTCCTTTTTTTTCGCGACCATACTCGCTTCAACAGGAAGGGTGTCCGCGTCTTTTGTCAGTTCAAGACCAGGATTCGCGCCGCCAAAATCAAAGTAGTGCCAAGTTTTTTTGGAGGCCAAAAGCGGTTGAAGCCGCTTGTCCTGCAAAGGAATTCTAGCCTTTACTTGCTCGCCTCCGTTCAACGGATAGATTTCCGCGGCGCAAATCAAAGCGCCCTTGCTGTCGTAAACCTTTCCTTGGCCGCCGTCAATTTTTAGCGCGAAGTTCCAAGGCCGAGCGCTTTCCGCCATGTTGTCGGCGGCGATGCAAACCGTCTCCTGGTTTTTTGCAGGCGCTCCGTTAAAGTCAAAAACCACCTGCCAGTATTCGGCGGACTTTTGCCAGCGCGCGCCGGTCACCGGTTGGTGAACCGTGTAGCGGACCAAGCCGCCCCGCTCGCCCGCGTTTCCGATTGGGTCCACAAACTCTTCGGCAACAAGGCCGCCTGTGTACGACGGATCAACGCGCAAAAAGCCTCCGATAAAATTTGCCGGAACTTCCGAAAAAACGAAAAACATCGGAACTCCCAAAATACAAATCAGCGCGGTTCTTGCGACCTTTAGGCCATAGAAAAATTTTTTAACGCTTTCAAATTTCATTTTATTCCTCCAATTAAATTAAAAGCAAGGTTAAGGCTTTTTACCATAAAATCCGACGACATGATTGTGGCAAAGCTAAAGGCGGCGAACCTAAAAAGCTGGGCTGGATTCAAAAGCTCTTGGACGGCGCGGCCAAAGGCGCTTTTTGGCGCGACGCTGTTCGAGCAAGAAGCGGCGCAAGAGCGGCCTGCGTTAAACTTAAAGTCGTATCTTATCGCGCCTTGCGGACAAACCGCGACGCACTCTCCGCACTTCGCGCAGGTGATTTCGGGCCTTCCCTTTTTTTCTTGAATCGTCTTTATGTCAATCGCGCTAAATGGACAGGCCGCCGCGCACTTCATGCAGCCCACGCACTTTTCCGTGTCAATCTTCATCCTAAAGGCGCTAAAGCGGTCGGTCAGCGAGGCAAAGGCGCCAAAGGGGCAAAGCGCGCTGCATTGCGTCCGCTTTTTTGTAAGAATCGGAAGAACGATTACAAGGCCGACGAACAAGCCGACAAAGATTATTGTCGCAATCAAGCTTGGAATTGAATTGACCGGGCTGTATTCGGTCACCAGCTTAAAAGGGCAGAACCATTCGCAATACGCGCAAGCCATTTGGCAAAGCGATGCAAGGACGATGAAAAAGAAAAAGCCAAAATGCAATTCCCTAAGCTCCTTGTTTTTTGGAAGAAGCTTTACGCGCGGCTTTTTTGCCACATGCGAAAAGCCTTCTTCCCAGCCGCCGTAAAAGCAAACCCAAGAGCACCAGCCGCGGCCAAGAATCAAGGTACACACAAGCCAAATCAAAATCATGCTTGCGACGGCGGCGTAGTGGCCGGAGATTCTGGCCGGAAAAATTATTTTTTTTGTCACAAGGAGCGGAAGCAGCGCTTGCGGAATCGCGATGTGGCAAAAGGGAAGCTCGGCGTTGCTCATCGCCTGCGAGGTGATCGACATGCTTCCGCGCTCGGCGTAAAGGTCGGAAATAAAGGCCGCGCAAAAACCAACGGCAAAGACTGTTTGAAAAATGCGGCGGAAAATGGCTCCGCTCCCCTTTTTACGATGTTCGCTAAAAGTCATCCCTGCAAAGAGCGCGATTAAAAAGACTGAGTAAATCAAGCTTGCCAAAGAAAAGCCGCCAGTTCCCGCGACAAAAAACATCACGATGAACGACATCATTATTGTCAAAATAAAACTTGCTGTCATAATGAAACCTCCGCATTTATTGACTTACGAACATGCTCGTCGCCGCTAGAGCGCCGCTAAGACTCCAAGAAAGAAAATAAAGTAAAGGCTTACAAAAAATTGCGCGACGCGGGCGATGTTCCTTATCACAGGAAGCCTTTTTGTCACAAAAGGAATTCCAAAAAGCGGCGCGAAAAACGGAAGCGTTCCGACATAAAAAAAGACAAAGTAAAAAAAGCCTGGAAGCCCGTTCCCGCCAAAAACCGAACGGACAATCGCCGTCCACAAGGGCGGGCAAACGTGCAGGCCGACCGCAAGGCCTGAAACAATCGCGGCAACCCAATCGTTTGAAAGCCTTTTAAGCTTTGGAGCGCGGCATTGGCAGCCCCAAGGAAACTTCGCCCCCAACGAGTTTGCCAAAAGCGCAAGGCCGCAAACAATGTAGGCCGCGACAGAAAGCTTTCTGGCCAGCACGGGATCCATCCATTCGTTGGCCAAAAGTCCTAGCGCCGCAAACGCCGCGCCAAGAACAAAATACGTCAAAAGCCGCGCGCCCAAAAAAGCGCCAATCAAGCCGCCGTTCCTTTTGTAGCCGGAATTTTCGCAGCCCGCCAAAAATGGCGCCAAAACCGGAACGCAATACATCGCGCAGTAAGTTCCCGTCGAAAGCCCCAGCAAAATCGCTTCTAATGCCATAAAATTTCCTCCAGCAATACCGCTGTTTGCGCGCGTTAGTTAACAAGCGCAAATGTTGCGGCTTATGCGGCGACTTGCATTTTTGGGCTTACAAACAAGCGCGTCGCCGCTACCCCTCCTGATGATTCCATAATAAGGCGGAACGCGCGAGGCCGCAAGGCGCTTTTTGGCAAGATGCAAAAGGCTGGGGATAAGATGCGTTATTTTGGGGATGAAAATTTTGGCTTTTGACTTATTCGTTCACGACGGAACAGAGCCAATCCATAAAGGTCTCGTCGCTTCCGTCTTTGTTGAGGCGGCCGGTCTTGTCTTTTAATTCCACGTAAAAGTGGTGGCGGCTTTGGTATTGGACGTAGCGGGAATTTTTGCAAAAGCGCGCGACGCGGCGGCCTGTGGGCATTCCTTGCTCAAAGATTCCCTTGTCGTCTTCGGAATTGGCCCAGTAAAATTGAATCGGAAGGACGCGCAAGATTTCTTTAGCCGACATTTGGTAAAAGCCGCTTCCGCTTACAACCGCGCGGAAAAGCTCAGGCTCGGCGCAAGCCATCTCGGCGACAAATTTCGCTCCCTGCGAAAAGCCGTAACCGACAATGTTAGTCGGGTCGATGCATTTGTTTTTTATGCAAACATTTTTGACCAGGAGAGCCGTTCCATGCGGATCGGTAAAATAATTTATGCGCGAAAAGATTAAAAGAACCGCGGCGCCCTTTGGATAAATTTTTTTCTGGAAATCTTCGCCTGTAAAAATTCTTCCGTAGTTAAAGGCTTTTCCTTTTTCGTCGGAACCGTGGAAGGCGACAATCAGCGGAAGCTTGGCGCTTTGGTCGTCGCTGGCCTCGCGGTATTCCGGCGGAAGGTAAAGATAATATTGATGGCCGCTGTAAGATTTTTCGTATTTCCAAACGCCGGACGCGCTTGTCTCTTCCGAAAAATAATAGGCCGCGTCAAAGGTTAGGTCGAGCGGCCTGCGGGAATACAAATAATTTTTTACGGCAAAAAGCGCGGCCGCCAAAATCACAATGACAGAGGCGGCAATCACGGCGCAAGGAATTTTTTTCTTCATCAATTACATTTTGCGCCAATCGCGGCTTTTTGTCAAACAGTATTTTACTTTGCCAAAAGCGGACGCGCGACGTGGACGTTGAAGAACTCGATTAGCGGGCCCATAAAAAAGGCCGTGATGATTGTTCCTATTCCGGCAATTGTCGGTATCGCGCTGATTTTTCCTCCGCCCAAAACAAAAAGAGCCGCGCCTAGAATGACGCAAACGATGTCGGTGAAAATCCTTACGTATTGGAACTTTCCTTTTTTCCAAGTGTTCACGATAATCAGAGCGACAGCGTCATAGGTTGAAACTCCCAAATCCGCCGTCATGTAAAAGGCCGAGCCAAAACAAATGACCACAACGCCAACGACAAGGCAAATCGCGCGGACAAAAATGCT
>ONET01000005.1 GCA_900316905.1 uncultured Treponema sp. | reverse complement strand
CTGCATGTCAGACAGGAACTTCACCAACACCCCCAATTACACCGCAAAAGACCGCTGGCAGCATCAGCTACGCCACCGCAAGCGTAAGCAAGAGTACCAATGGCGAGGCTTTCACCAACGCTCTGACCAAGACAGGCGACGGCACGGTGAGCTACGCTTCAAGCAAAACTGATGTTGCCGAAGTAAATGCCACAACCGGCGAGGTGACAATCAAGGGAGCGGGAGAGGCGACAATCACCGCAACAGTGGCAGATTCCGACACATACACCTACGCCACGAAGACGGCAAGCTACACGCTTACGGTAACGCCCTATATTGGTACCAAAGCCCCGACTGAGATAAAGGCCGTGGGCGACATCGTGTTCTCGGACGGAAGCGCAACGCCGTACAGCACGAATTTGACGCTTTCAGACGCACAGAAAAAGGCTGCCGTCGCAGTGATTTACTATGCGGGAAGTGCGGAGGATGTGCTCGGTGCAAAAACACTTGGCGTGGGCTTGAAGAACGCAACAGGATATGGGCTCGCATGGGCGAAACGAACAATCATTTCAACATTTCCACCACAATACGATAGTGCCGAAGGATTCTACGCTGACATCAAGGCAATACGGTGTACGCCAAGCACAAATGAAGCGGGAACAGCGACATTCACGGGCGACCTTGACGGAAGCGACAACTGGAAGGCTCTCTGCGATACGGTGAACGACGAAGGCACGAGCGGAAACTATCCCGCGTGGGAATGGGTGAACGCCTACGCCACGACTGCTTCGCTCACGGGGGATTACGCGAGCGGCTGGTATCTTCCCACGGTCGCAGAACTTTCCATGCTGTACAGGGCAAAGGACACCGTGAACAGCGCGCTTGAAAAAGCCGGCGGAACGAAAATCGCTGACGAAGTCTATTGGTCGTCTAGTCAGCCCGCTTCCGACGATTACACTGCCTGGTATGTGTGGTTCGGCGCCGGCAACTTGGTCAACCTCAATAGGTTCGCCTGCAACTCGGTTTGTACAGTTCGTGCTTTTTAGCGGCGCGGGCGCACAGCCCTCTTCGGCATGGGAAAGAAAGCCGCCTTCACGGGCGTGGGCTTTCCCATGGGTGTGTGCGGGGTTCAGGCTTTCAACTAGCACAACGAAGTGGAGCGGATTTAACTATTCAACTATTTTTCCGAAAAGCTGCTCTGCGGCTTTTCGGAACGATTTTCGGGCAGCTTCCCATGATATGAAACTTAGGCTTCTTGCCGAAAACATAAATTCCCCCTATTGCCCGAAAAAGTGATTTCTGATATAGTATTGTTTCAGTATGAAAACTGAACAAACCGATTACATGATGATTCTCAAAAATTGCGTTTGCGGTTTTCATTTTTATTTGTGATTTCTAAGGCGAATTCTTTTTAGAGTTCGCCTTTTTTTATATGCAAAAAGCTTCCCGCGTCAAGCGCGGGAATGACATAGAGGAGCAAAATATGGCAAAGAGAACGGACATCAAAAAGGTTTTGATTATCGGCTCGGGCCCGATTGTTATTGGTCAGGCTTGCGAGTTTGACTATTCAGGAACCCAGGCTTGCAAGGCTTTGCGCGAGCTTGGCTACAAGATTGTGCTTGTAAACTCCAACCCGGCCACGATTATGACCGACCCAGTCATGGCGGACGCGACTTACATCGAGCCGCTTAACGTTGAGCGTCTTTCTCAGATTATAGAAAAGGAACGGCCCGACGCGCTGCTTCCCAACCTTGGCGGCCAGACAGGCCTTAACATGGCGATGGAACTGAACAAGGCCGGCGTTCTTGACAAATACGGCGTGAAAGTAATCGGCGTTAACCTTGACGCTATTGAGCGCGGCGAGGACCGCGAAATTTTCAAGGAAACGATGAAAAACCTTGGAATCGACACGCCGCGCTCAGGCATTTGCCACACTGTTGAAGGCGCTGAAAAAATCGCGGAAGAAATCGGCTATCCGATTGTCGTCCGTCCCGCTTACACGATGGGCGGCCAGGGCGGCGGCTTTTGCTACAATGTGGAGGAATTGCGAGCGATTGTAGCCAACGGCCTTGACCTTTCCATGACCCACCAGTGCTTGATTGAAGAGTCTATTCTTGGCTGGGAAGAGCTTGAAGTTGAAGTTGTCCGCGATTCTAAAAACCAGATGGTCGCTATCTGTACTATCGAAAATATTGACGCCGTTGGCGTTCACACCGGCGACTCTTTCTGCGCCGCCCCCTTTATGACAATCGACAAAGACCTGGAAAAGAAGCTCCAGCAAATGGCGTTCAAGATTGTAGAGAACATCGGCGTCATCGGCGGAACCAACGTTCAGTTTGCTCATAATCCTAAGACCGGCCGTGTTGTTATCATCGAAATCAACCCGCGTACTTCCCGCTCTTCTGCCCTTGCTTCAAAAGCTACAGGTTTCCCAATTGCCCTGGTTTCTGCAAAACTTGCCAGTGGTTTGACTCTCGACGAGATTCCTTATTGGCGTGATGGCACTCTTGAAAAATATACTTTGGGCGGCGCTCCAGACGGAGACTATGTTGTATTGAAGTTTGCCCGCTGGGCTTTTGAAAAGTTCCGCGGTGCAAAGGATGAACTTGGAACTTCTATGAAGGCCGTTGGTGAAGTTATGGCCATCGGCAAGAACTTTAAGGAAACTTTCCAGAAGGCTATCCGTGGTTTGGAAAACGGACGCAGCGGGCTTGGTTTTGCAAAAGACTTTAATAAAAAATCAGCTGATGAACTTTGCGAAATGCTTAAGACTGCTTCGAGCGAGCGCTACTTCCAGCTTTACGAAGCAATCCGTAAGGGCGTTCCGCTTTCAAAACTTTCTGAAATCACTTATGTAAAAGAGTTCTTCCTGCAGCAGATGAAAGAGCTTGTTGACCTTGAAGAGGAAATGCTCAAAGAGCCAGGCCGCGTTCCCGCAGACGATTTGCTTATCAAGGCTAAGAAAGACGGCTTCAGCGACAAGTACCTTTCAAAGATTTTGAAAGTCGCAGAAAAAGACATCCGCAAGCGCCGCAACGAGCTTGGCATTAAAGAAGCATGGCTCCGTGTTCCTGTAAGCGGCGTGGAGAACGCTTGCTACTACTACTCAACTTACAACGCCGACAAAGACATTTCTGTCGCCACCGACAACAAAAAGAAGATCATGATTTTGGGCGGCGGCCCCAACAGAATCGGCCAGGGCATTGAGTTTGACTACTGCTGCTGCCACGCCGCGATGCAGCTAAAGGAATTGGGCTACGAAACAATTATCGTAAACTGCAACCCCGAAACCGTTTCCACCGACTACGACACCAGCGACAAGCTTTACTTTGAACCGGTCACAACGGAAGACGTTCTTCAGATTTACGAAAAGGAAAAGCCCTTTGGCGTCATCGTTCAGTTTGGCGGACAAACTCCGCTCAACATCGCGCGCGAGCTTCAGGAAAACGGCGTGAACATTTTGGGTACATCAATCGACTCAATCGACATCGCCGAAGACCGCGACCTCTTCCGCCACATGATGGAAAAGCTGAACATTCCGATGCCCGAAAGCGGAATGGCGATTGACTTTAACGAAGCCAAGGCCTGCGCGGAGAAAATCGGCTACCCGATTATGATTCGTCCTTCGTTCGTTTTGGGCGGCCGCGGCATGGAAGTGATTTACGACGAAGCGACGCTTAAGGAATATGTTGAAAAGGCTGTCGGCGTTACGCCCGACCGCCCACTTTTGATTGACCGCTTCCTTAAGAACGCTCTTGAGTGCGAAGCTGATGCTCTTGCTGATTCAACTCACGTTTACATTCCGGCTGTCATGGAGCACGTTGAGCTTGCCGGCATTCACTCCGGCGACTCGGCTTGCGTCATTCCGCCTGTAAGCATTCCGGCTGACAACCTTGCGACAATCAAGGAATACACTAAGAAGATTGCGGAATCGCTTCATGTTTGCGGCTTGATGAACATGCAGTACGCGATCGAAGACGGAAAGGTTTACGTAATCGAAGCCAACCCGCGCGCAAGCCGCACGGTTCCGCTTGTGTCAAAAGTTTGCGACACGCAAATGGCGCGCCTTGCCACACGCATGATGCTTGGAGAGTCTTTGGAAAGCCTTGGACTTAAGGACAAAAAGATTCCTTACTACGGAGCGAAGGAAGCCGTCCTTCCTTGGGCGCGCTTCCCCGGCGTTGACCCAATCCTTGGACCAGAAATGCGCTCGACCGGCGAAGTCCTTGGCCTTGCCGAAAACTTCCCGCTGGCCTTTTACAAGTCACAGGAAGCTGCTGGTTCGGAGCTTCCTCACGCGCCCGCCGCTTGGGAAAACAAGAAGGTTCTTATCAGCTTGAGCAACAAGGAAGGCCAAAAAGATCAGGTTCTCGAAATCGGAAAGACGCTTAAAGACCTGGGCTTTACACTGGTTGGAACACAGGGCACCGCCGACTTCTACAACGCAAACGGAATCAAGTGCGAGGTTGTGAACAAAATCGGCGCCGGCCGCCCGGACGTTGTCGACCTGATTATGAACAAGGAAGTTTGTTTGGTAATCAACACGCCAAAGGCAAAGCGCAACTACGCCGAGGACCGCAAGACAATCCGCAAGGCTTGTCTCAAGTACAAGGTCAGCTACATAACGACTTTGGCCGGCGCGCTTGCGGCAGTCCAAGGAATCGCGGCCGTAAAGAACGGCAACGGCGGCGAAGGCGGAGTCAAGAGCTTGCAGGAATACCATTCATTAATTCGCTAACGCGAATTAATGAATAACGAGTTTTAATTTGCTCGCGAGGCTCACATTTTTGCTTCGCAAAAAGCATTAAAACTCGCAGGCATTTTGGGAATTAGCGCAAAAACGCCAGTCTTGCTTTATAGCGGGGCCGGCGTTTTTCTTTTGCCCAAAAAAACTAATTTCTTCTTGAATTTATTTTGTCAATTTGCTAAAATAATAGAACACTTTTTATAGTTTGAGGAAAGGAATATGATCACTACAAATGAAATTAGAGTCGGATCGGCCTTTATGTTTGAAGGCTCTCCGTTCATTGTTCAGAGAATGTTGGGCCAAAAGGGCGGCCGCGCGGGCATGGTCACAAAGCTTCGCGTCAAGAACATCGTTACAGGCTCCACTCAGGATTTGGGCTTGGACGCAGGCGAAAAGTTTGAAGAAGTTGACTTGGTTGAAAAGGTCGTTAAACTTTCATACATTGACGGCGAAGACTATCACTTCATGGATCAGGAAACATACGACGACATTCCGCTCACAAAGGAAGACTTGGGCGATTACGCCGGATACATTTCTCCCGATGACGAGGACATCGAAGTCAAGATCACTTACTACAATGATAAGGCTGTGGGAATCAAGCTTCCGATCAACATCGTCCGCACAATCACATACTGCGAGCCCGGAATCAAGGGCGACACTTCAGGCAAGTCTTTGAAGCCCGCCACTTTGGACACAGGCGCCGAAGTCAAGGTTCCCCTTTACATCGACTCCAACGAGCGCATCGTAATCGACACTCGTGACGGTTCTTTTGTAGAGCGCGCCAAAAACTAATTGACTTGCGAGGGACGGCTAAAATGAAAATAAAGGCTTTTGCGTTTGCTACGATTTTTACGCTTTCAATTTTTGCCGCCCCGTCTTGTTTTGCCGTTCCTGACTTTGTGAGCCGAACCCTTTCTTTTTTTTACACAAAGCCGGGAACGCCATATTGTTTCACTAAGTCTTTCACTGACCTTCCGTTTAAAAACAATTCAAAGTCTGCCGTTTGCGTGAACAGGAATTTTGTGGACACGCAAATTTTTGGAAACGTTTTGTGCGCGGCTTTGGACGATTATTCATTTGACTGCATGGTTAAGCTGGCGGAATTTATTCCAAAGGAAGCGGTGGTCGGATACGATTATGTTTGGACATTCCAGGTAAAGTCTTGGAAAGACAAAAATTTGGACGACATTCCTGAAAAAGTTTCCGCCCTTGTCCTTGTTTACGACAGGGATTACAATTTGCTGGTAAAATCCAACATAAAAATCAGGAAGTCAAAAGATTTGCAGGCTCCCAATTGCCTTGACTTTTTGTTGCAGGAATATGTAAAGTCGCTTTTTACGGAAACATCTGAAATTCAGAAGGCAAGTTCCGCAAAAAAAGAAGCGAAGCCCAAAAAAGAAAAGCCTGTGAAAGAGAAGAAAGAAAAAAAGGCTAAAAAAGAAAAGGCAGAAAAAGAAGAGCCGGTGAATGGCTCTGAGCAAAATGAAGAACAAGCTGAATAACGAGTTGGCCGTCTGCGGATTCGCCGCGGTCAAATCTTTGGAAAAGAAAAATCCCGACAGAATCACCCGCCTTTATTTTACGGCGGAACGCGCCCCTCTTTTTGGCGGCTTGTGCAAAAAGCTTGCCGCGCGCAAGGCTCCCTACAATCAAGTCAAAGACGCGTCCGAACTGGAAAAGCTTAGCGGAACCGTCCACCATCAGGGCGTTGTGGCGATGATAGAGGCGCCGCAAATTGTCCGCCTTAACACCGACATCGTTGACGAATGGATAGAAAAAAAGCAGAGCGCGCTTTTGCTTGACCGCGTTGGAAACGCCAACAACCTTGGCGCCATCGTCCGCAGCGCCGCTTTTTTTGGAATGAAGAACATCATCATTCCCGAAGACGAGGCGCAAAGCTCGATTACAACCAGCAGCTACCGCGTCGCCGAGGGCGGAATGGAATTTGTAAACGTTTATTCAATCAAATCCATCCCCGCGCTTTTGGAAGCCGTCAAGGACAAAATGGTTCGCGTTGGAACCGCCGTTGACGCAAAGACTCCGCTTTCAAAGCTTCAATTGATTTGTGGACAAAAGCCCAGCCTTATAATTTTGGGAAACGAAGAGCACGGCATCAGCGACGCGGTAAAGTCCGCCTGCGACGAGCTTATCGTAATTCCCACAAACGCCCGCTTTGTAGGCCACGTCGCGCCAGTGGAAAGCCTCAATGTAGCCCAAGCCGCCAGCGTCATACTCTACGAATTGAACCGATAAATTTAGATTTATTAAGATAAAGTATAAAAGCGAACACAATGAGGCGTGAATTATATGCCTCGCGCTCAAAAAAGCGCGAGGGAGCGGGGCGGCTGGCGGCAACACTCTGCTTGCGCCTGCCGCGATAGCGGCAGAGATAAATAGTTTCAAGGCGCAGCAGCGTGTAGTGACGCTAGCTAGCGGTGCCGAGCCGTGCGGAGCGCATTAGTGCGACTGCAATACCTTTAGAGGCCTCGTTTCCAACGGAAACGAGATCAGGCGCAGCCGCGACCGGGAGCGTTTTTGGGCGGCGCTTTTTAGTTCGCTTTTTTTATTTTCTTGACGATTTTCTCATTTTTTATTACCTTTAAAGTATAACATCATAAATCCATCAGAGGCAAAAAATGGCAAAACATCAGTTCCAAACAGAAGTTAACCAACTTCTTAAACTAATCATTCATTCAATGTATTCCAACAAGGACATTTTCTTGCGCGAGATTGTGTCAAACGCAAGCGACGCCTTGGACAAGCTAAAATACCTTACCGTGAGCGACGACGCTTACAAGCAGATAAAGTTTGACCCCCGTATCGACATTACCTTTGACGAAAAGGAAGCCGTTCTTACGGTTCAGGACAGCGGCATCGGAATGAACGAAGAGGATTTGACCAACAATCTTGGAACAATCGCGCGCTCAGGCACCAAGGCCTTTTTGGAAAAGCTTTCCAGCGACGCGGCCAAGGACTCGGCGCTCATCGGCCAGTTTGGCGTTGGCTTTTATTCCGCTTTTATGGCCGCCAAGGAAATCGTCGTTTACACCCGCCGCGCCGGCGACCAAAGCAAAAAGCTTTACAAGTGGTCAAGCGACGGCACCAACTCTTACGAGATTGAAGAAGTGGCGGCGGACAGCGAGGCGGCCAAAAAGTACGGCTTTGACAACGCGGAAAAAACTGGCTCAGCGATTGAGATGCGCCTGAACGACGAAAGCAAGGAATACGCCGCGCGCTGGAAGATTGAGGAATTGATCAAGCGCTACAGTGACCACATCGCCTTCCCGATTTACTTGCATTACGTTCAGAACAAGTACGACGACAAGGGAAACGTAACTTCTAGTGAAAACAAAGTTGACCAAGTGAACTCAGCCAGCGCCTTGTGGAAGAGAAGCAAGTCGGAACTTAAGGAAAAGGACTACAACGACTTTTACCAAACAATCGCCCACGACGGCCAGGATCCTCTTCACTACGTTCACACGCACGCCGAAGGAACGCAAGAATACACGACGCTTTTCTATATTCCGCAGACAGCGCCCTTTGACATGTACCAGGCCGACTACAAAAGCGGCGTAAAGTTGTACGTAAAGCGCGTCTTTATCACAGACGACGACCGAGAGCTTTTGCCGGCGTACTTGCGCTTTGTGCGCGGAATCATCGACAGCGAAGACCTTCCGCTCAACGTAAGCCGCGAGATTTTGCAGCAAAACAGAATTCTTGAAACAATCAAAACTGCCTCGGTAAAAAAATTGCTGGGCGAGTTTAAGAAAATGGGCGAGGAAGCCGACAAGGCGCGCAAAGCGGAAAAGCCTACCGACGACGAAAAGAAGGCGATTGAAAAATGGAACAAGTTCGTAAAGAACTACAATCGCCCGATGAAGGAAGGCCTTTACGGCGACTACGCCAACCGCGACGAAATCGCCGAAATCATCCGCTTTAAGTCAACCGACGCAAGCGGAACCGGCGAGGACAAGTGGACATGCTTTGCCGATTACGTCCAGAGAATGAAGCCTGACCAAAAGGCAATTTACTACATCACAGGCGGCGACGAGGACAACTTGCGAAAGAGCCCGCTTTTGGAAGCCTACACAAAGAAGGGCTTTGAAGTTCTTATCCTTGACGGCGACATTGACGAAATCGTTATTCCGGGCTTTGGAAAATACAAGGACTTTGAGCTTAAGGCCGTCAACCGCGCCGGAAGCGACGAAGAGCTTGGCGTTGACAAGGCCGAAGCCGAAAAGAAGGAAAAAGACTTTAAGCCGGTTGTCGAAAAGCTTAAGAAGGCCTTGGGCGACCGCGTAAAGGACGTAAAGCTTTCAAACCGCTTGACCGACAGCCCCTGCTGCATCGTCATAGACGAAAACGATCCGTCGCTCCAAATGGAGCGCATGATGAAGGCGATGGGCCAGGGAATGCCCAGCATGGTAAAGCCGATTTTGGAAGTCAACGCCGACCACGCGATTTTGCAAAAGGTCAAGGCGACAGACGACGAGGCCCTTATCGGCGACATCGCGACGGTCTTGCTTGACCAAGCGCTTTTGCTTGGCGGCGCGGAAATAAAAGACCCCGCCGACTTTGTGAAGAAGTTGAATAAGTTGATTGCGGCGCAATAATGACAGTCCGCGTGAGCGGACAAGTGGATAATTTCCTAGCCATAATGACGCGAAAGCGGCAGAATTGTAGTTGCGCCGCAAAACGAGCGAGTCAAGGCCTTGAGCGTTAGCGTGCCTTGACCGCTCGTATGACAGGGCCCGCCAAAAACGGCGGGCTTTTTTTAGTTGCATCTTGTTTACAAAATATCAAATTTATGTTATATTTGTAAACAAGGAGAATAAAATGACTCAAAATGAAATTTTCGCCCAAAGATTAAAAAACGCGCGCATTATGAAAGGCTATTCAATGGACGGCCTTGTGGCGGCAATGGAAAACAATCTTTCAAAGATGTCCATCTCCAAATATGAAAAATGCCAGCTTTCTCCCAACAGTTCTGTTCTTATAGCGCTTTCCAAGGCGTTGGAGCAGCCCTTGGATTATTTTTTCCGCCCTTTTTCATTGAAAATAGAATCCATAAAATTCCGAAAGCAAAAAAGCAAGCTTTCCGTTGGGCAAGAAAACAGCATAAAGGAAAAAATTTCTGACCTTGTTGAGAGATATATTTCTATCGAAGAAATTTGCAACGCTTCTGTAAAATTTTCTTCGCCTTTTCAAAAAAAGATTTCTTCGCCGGAACAAGTTAAGGAAGCCGCGTTAAAGTTGCGCGACGCTTGGAATATCGGATACGGCGGCATTGTGAATGTGATTGATTTGCTTGAAGAGCATGGAGTAAAGGTTATGGAAATAGACGCTCCTATGTCTTTTGACGGATTGAGCTCCATGGTGAACGACATTTACCCAGTCATTGTCTTAAATAAAAATTTTCCGTCTGAGCGAAAGCGTTTTACCGCTCTGCATGAGTTGGGGCATTTGGCTCTTTCCTTTGATTCGAAATTTTCAGCAAAAGACGAAGAATCTTTGTGCAATCTATTTGCAAACGAGACGCTCATTTTGGAATCAGTTTTTAAACGCTTGTTTGGCGAGCATAGGCATGACATTTCGTATCAAGAGCTTAAGGCGATGCAGTCGGAATATGGAATCTCATGCGACGCTTTGATGTATAAGGCCAAGGCCTCTGGAATTATTTCTGACCAACGATATAAGACTTATTGCATTCAAAAGAACAAAAGCCAAGCGTTCAAATCAATGGTCGAAAAAAGCATTTATCAACCGGAAATTTCCAATCGCTTTAACCGCCTTGTGTATAACGCGCTAAGCAATGAGTTGATTACTGTTTCAAAGGCGGCGGGCTTGCTTCATCAAAGTGTTGAGAGGGTGCGAAAAGACTTGGCGCTTGTATGATTCAAGAAAAGATTGTTGTAAGCGACACGAATATTTTTCTCGATTTGATTTCCGTCAATTTGTTGGAGCGGTTCTTTTTGTTGCCGTGTGATTTTTGCACGACAGATTTTGTAATTAGCGAAATAGAAAGGCCTGAACAAAGTAAAGAAATAAATAAATTTGTCAAGGCGAAAAAACTTGTTGTAGTGTCATTTGATTTTGAAGAGCTTTCAGAGATAAATGAAAAATTCGCAAACAACACAAACAATGCTTCGTTGACGGATTGTTCTGTTTGGCACTATGCAAAAAAATGCGGCGGACGGCTTTTAACTGGCGACGGCAAGCTCCGCAGGGCGGCGGAAAAAGACAATGTGAAAGTTTCCGGCATTTTGTATGTTTTTGACAAACTTGTTGAATATGGAATTGTTGATAAATTATCCGCCGCGGATTCTTTGGAATGTTTAACTCAAATAAATATGCGGCTTCCAAAGAATGAATGTGAAAAGAGAATTTTACAATGGCGGAAAAAGTGAAGCGACGCGCGCGTGGAAAGTGCGGAATAAAAACAAGTCTCTAACGGAATTTGACTAGCCCGCCAAACGGCGGGCGTTTTACTTACCCCTTAGCAAAGTTCAATGCCGTTATCTTGCTTGTTAAGCATCGCATAAGTGTAATTACTTGGGTCGATGGCATCTTCAATAATGCCGGTATCCAAAGTGCAATTTGCATCTTTGTGATTCAAAGCATTTTTACTACGTTCGTGCATTGCTTCCAACGATTTGGTCGTTATCGCAATGTTAATGACTTTACGTAAATCGTCCGCGGTAACATCGTGACCAATCTTGGTTGCAGCGGCAGTTAGGTATTCATCCAAAAGATTGGTTACACCTGTAAAGTCGTTGTTATTGTAAGCTTGTTGTAAATCGATATTATGACTTTGGAAATGCGTGTTGGCAGCGGCTAACTCCAAAACATAATTTTTTTCGGTGTTGTATCTTGACGCGCTATCGCTACCATCAAATGCATTGCCAGCACCCGCTTTCAATGCTTCGTTGGCAATTGTACGGTAGCAACCTTCGAACGCGCGCGCATGTTTTTTATTTTCCATATTTTTTGTGATATCGCCCATGACTTGTGCTGTTTCACGTGAAATGCCGTTGATGACGCCGTCAATATCAGTTGTAAAGTGGGTACCATCATTATGTGCCGGTCCATAGTAAATATTTTGGATTTCATCGAATATGTTTTGGAAATAAGCCTGTGCTGCTGGACGGTTTTTTGTTGATTCGCTTAATTGGTTGGCCAATCCCTTAACATAGGTTTCGGCTTCACCAATGTAATAATCGGCTTTTTCTTTGCTGTCGAAAGTGGTGTTGGCACCCATAAAGGTGTGCAAGTTGTATCCGCCAGTACCAATGGTCGCATCATAAGGCTTTCCACCAAATTGTGTAGCTTTATCTTCTTGTTGTTGACCGCCGGAAGAAGTTCCGCCCCCTGACTGCGTTCCGCCCCCTGTAAAGCCGCCAGCTGTTGGCGCGGGGCCGCTCGTCGCGCTTGGCGCGGATGCCCCGCCGCTGGAATTGGAGCAAGAGGCGAAGGGAATCAAAATTAAAAGCGCGGCGAATAGCGACATTCCGGCAAATTTCAAACTTTTTTTCATGCGCGTCCTCCTAAAAACGAAATTTCGTTTTTTACTAAAATCTTTACATTTTTATAATATACTAATATTTTAGTTTATGCAACAAAAACATACCAAAATAATGGTATTGTAAAAATATGTTCAGGGACAATCTGAAAGACATAATTGAATACAAAGGATTGCGGACAAAGGAATTGTCGGCGATTACAAAAATCAATAAGCGGACAATCGATTCATATTTGGATAGCCGCGCGGTGATTCCAAACGCTGAAGTTGCTGTAAAGCTTGCAAAAGCGCTGGACACTTCCGTGGAATTTCTTGTAACGGGCGAAGATTCAGCAAACCGCGAACAAAAACTTTACTTGGATTTTGACACTTACAGAAAATATAGAAAAATAGTGAAAGAATTGGACAAATTGTCTCCAGAACTTTTAAAGCCGATTTTAGCCATGATTCACACCGCCGCCGAGGTTTCGCGAGCGTAAAGGGCGCAGGAGGGAGTTGAACGCTGTCAATTTCGGCGCGAAAATTTTTATCGCGCCGAAAAACGGGCGAGTCAAGGCCTTGAGCGTTAGCGCGCCTTGACCGCCAGTATCGCCGCTCTCATGTCATCCGTCAGGCGCTTGGCGGCGATGGACTCGTTGAGGCCGGCGTAGTTGGACGGCGGGATTTGGGGTAGGACGGTAAATTCGTATTTGTAGCGCTCGGTGTGGTTCACGCAAAGCAAGGATTCGCCCTTGCCAAGGCCGTACTTGTCGTTTCCGCCGATATGCAGGGGCTGGACGTTGGCGCCGGCCGCGAGCGCGATTCTTGCCGCGCCTTTTTTGTATTGGTTTGTTCCGTGGCGGGGAGTGCGCGTTCCCTCCGGGAAAATGATTAAGTTGCCGCCGTTATGCAAGGCTTGGACGCAATCCTTTTGCATTATCTCAAAATCAACATTGTTTGAAATGTAAATGGCGCGGACAATCAAGCTGACCAAAGATTTTTTGAGACCGGCCTTTACGATGCAGTTTGCGTCGCGGACAAACGCGAACAAGTAAACTACGTCCAAGAGCGACGGATGGTTGGCTACAATCACGCAGCCGCGCAAATCGCGCATGGCCTTTAGGTCGTTGATTTTGAAAGTAGAAATTTTAACCCACGACATAAGGTGAATGAAAAATTCCAACGAAAGCGAAATAAATTTGTGGCCCGCTCTTTTGAATGAAAGCTTGTCGCGGTTGAAAATCCGCAAGACAGGAAAAACAATCGCGCCAATTATAAGGCTTCCGATTCCAAAAACCGTCACGACAAAAATTTTTCTAAAAATGCGCCATAGCCAAGCCGGATAGTTTTTGATTGGCGGCAAATCGTTTTCGCTCATAATCTTCCTATTGTGTTATAAATTGTTAAAAGTTTGAATAAATTCCTGCGGCGAGCGCGGAATATTTTTCAAATCACATTCTATACCATTTTGGCCTCTTTGTGAAGAAAGGAGCGCGGCTAATGCCAGCGGCTCGTTGGGGCCTTTTAAAAATTCCTTGTAATAGTCGGGAACATTTTCGTCGGCGTAAATAAAAACAATGTTTTCTTCCGTTCCTGCAAGGACAGGAGCGGCCGCCGCCAAAAAACCGGAGGCAAAGTCCGCCCCGCTTGGAAAAACGCAGCTGTAGCCGCCCTTAAGGCCCAAAGCGATTGTTGCCTGCGCGATGGCGGCGTTAAAGACAGACAAAGAAAAGGCGGCGGGTAAAATCGACTCTTCCTGAATGAGCGTTTTGTTCACTTTAAATTCGCGCTCAAGCTCGCCCCTAAAGGAAAGAAAAACAATTTTAGTTTTTTTGTCCAACGTTCCGTCAGAAAATATGTCGCGCGCGACTTGGACAGTCATCTTTGTAAGTTGGCTTAAGCGGCGGCGAAATATCGCTTCTGTCCATTCAAGCTTGGGACTGACCGAAAGGTCGTCCGCCGGCGGCTGCCAAACGCAAAGGTCTCGGATAAACATTATTTTTTCCTGAACACTAGCAGGGAATAGCAGTTGCTTCCCAAATTGTGGTGGGCGGTCTTTAATTCAAAGCCGCCGGCTTCGATTGCGTCTACCAATTCTTTGTAGCGGTACATTTTGCTGTTGCCGTTTGCGATGCAAGTAAAGTAAAGGCTTGTGGCTTGCAAGGCGTAGGATTCCGCCTCAAAGCGCTGCTGGTCCCAAAGCGGCTCCAAAACGTAAACGAGTGTTTTGTCGCTTGCGGCCGCGTGGATTTTCTTTAAGATTTTTGTAACTTGATGAAGGCTAAAGCAGTCCAAGAACTGGCTCATCCAAACGGCGTCGGCTCCTGGCGGCAAAATTGTTTGGTCGTCCAAAATGTTTCCGGCGCAGGTGGAAATGCGGTCGGCAAAGCCTGCGGCCGCGGCGTTCTTTTCGGCCACGGCGGTTTGTCCTGGCAGGTCGATTATTTTTATGTTGACGTCGGGGTCGTATTTGCAGGAAGCGATGGCCCACTTGGCTGTGTTTCCGCCGATGTCAAAAAGAACTTTTGGCTTTTGCGCGTAAACGATTGGAAGCGCTTGCGGGAAGGCGATGTCGCTGTAAAAGTGGTCAAAGTCAAACCAAGATTTTTTTTCTTTTGGCGGAAGCGTGGCAAGCGCTTCGTAAAGCGTTGTCCATTGGCTTCCAAAAACTTTCAGGCCTTCGGGCTTTGAGTTGCGTATTGAGTCAAGCAAGTCAAAGGCGCCCTTGTAACAAATGTCATTTGCAAAATTAAAATTTACCCTTGTCAAATTGTCTTCGAGCAAAAACCAACCGATTTTTCCCAAGCGCAATTTTTCGCTTTCGCCGACTTTTTTTAATTTGAGCACGTTCATTCCGACTGCCATTTCGGAAAGAACTTTTATTCCGTATTCGGAAACGCCTGTCTTTTCGCAAAGGTCGCTAACGCTGATTCCGTCGTCGCCGGCATCGTTGATGGCCCGCATTATTCCAAGTTCAAGCAAGGCCCGGATGGCCTGAAAGCAAAGCGGCGCGAAGGCGATTTTTTGCGCTTCAAATTTTGCGTCTATGGCTGAAATTTTATCCTCTGAAAATTTATGCATGTCAAAGGCGGAATTTTTTTTCATGCTTGAATAATAGCAAGTAAAAAAGAATTTTTCAACCTTGTAAAAAAAAATATGCTATTATATACTGAACAAAGGACCAAGAATTATGTCAAAGAAAATTTACGCGTCGTTGGATTTGGAAACTCTTGCTGACAAAATGCAAGAAGAGATTGTTCGTTGTTGGAAAAAAACGGACAATCCTTTTTTTTCGCCGCTAGTCATTTTTTCCGACAATAAGATGGAACAGTGGTACAAGCTGCGGCTGCTTAAAAAAAACGCGGGAAAAGATTCTGTAATTTTAAATTTAAAGACGGCCGGCGTTGAAAATTTTCTTTTTGACATTGCAAGCCCCAAGAATTCCCCGACTAGATACAGGCGCCTTCCGCCGGAACTTTTGCGCGATGTTGTTGTGAGCAAGCTTAGCTCTGTGACGGAAACTGGCGGCGAAAAAAAATTTTACGCCGAAAGCCTTTCTGACGACGTGGCGGAATACTTGATTGACCAAGACGGCAAAAAAAAGACAATCAATCCAATTAGGCTTTATGATTTTTCAAAGGAAATATCGGCGCTTTTGATTGACTATGAAGTTACCCGCTCGGAGGAAATTTCAAAAGCGGATTTTTGGAAAAAATCTCCTTGGCAAAAAAAATTGTCGGAAGACATTTTTGGCGACGGCGGCGAGTTGGAAAAAATATTTGACGAAAAAGAAAGCTTTGTAACGATTTGCCGTCTTGCGCAAAAAAGCGCCCAAATGAACGGCGGAAAAATTTCCTTTAACTGGAATCCCAAGCGGCCTGTCTTTATTTTTGGCTTTTGCGGAATGGGACAATACTACCGGGCGCTTTTGAACAAATTTTCAGAGTCAAACGACCTTTATGTTTTTTTGCAAACTCCGCCAAACGAAAGCGCAAGCCAAAATTCGCTTGTAAAAAAATGGGTCGATTTTGGCCGCTGCAACTTGAACCTTTGGGATGACCAAAAATCCGGGGCGGCGGCGGTCTGCGACGAAAACGCTTTTATAAATAAAAAGCTCAACGAAAGCCTAAAGAAAAAAGGCTTTTTAACTTTAACCGCCGCCCCTTCGCGCTTGCGCGAAACCGAGGCGCTTCATTCAAAAATTTGCGCGTTGCTAAAAAACGGGGCGCGCTTGGGCGACATTCTTGTCTTGGCGCCCGCCATTCAAGAATACAAGGTGTCCATTGAACAAGTTTTTGACCAAACAAATCCTGTAGGCGATTCATTTCCATATGTTCCGTACATCTTTGCCGATTCGTCTTCAAAAAGTTCCCTTGCCGCGGAAGCTCTTGGCGTTTTGTTCGGGATTTTGCAAAAGGGCTATTTTAGCCGCAGCGATTTGTTTTCGCTCTTGCGGAACAAGCTTGTCCAAGCGGCGCGCGGAATTAGCGATGAGGAAGTCGGCGCCTGGGTTGGCTGGACGGTTGACTTGAATGTATACCGAGACAGAGATGGCGTTGAAGATTGGGAGAAAGCCAAAGCGCGGCTTTTGCTTTCCAGGCTTTCAAAGGATGTTGTTTGCTGCGGCAAAGGCCAATGGCTTCCGTATGAAACGCTGGACAGCGCCGACGATTCTTCGCTTTATGATTTTGTCCAAGCGGTTGACGAATTGAATGATTGGCTTTGCATTGGAAAGGCTTGCGTTGAAGGCTTGTTGAACATAGAGCAAGTGGACGCGGTCAAGGAAATGCTTGAAAAATGGATTTTGCCTGGCGACGCGGCGGCGGAAGAAGACCCCGACTTGCTTTGCGAGAAGTATGTTTTTAACGACGTGATTTATGAAATCGAATGTCAAAAAACTATTGCCGGCGAACACGGCTCTGTAAATATTGACACGCTGGCTTTTTCGCTTTTTGATTCAATCGCCGCGTCGGAATTTTCGCGCGGAACAATTCTTTCAAACGCAGTGACTTTTTCTGACTTTAAGCCTAACAGAATTCTTTCCGCGAAATATGTATTTTTCATGGGTTGTGATTCAAAGTCGCTTCCTGGCGTGGACAGAGAAAGTGTTTTGGATTTGAGAAAGCATGACATACAAAAGGGCGACGACTCCATTCCGGCTCGTTACAAGAACGCTTTTTTGTGTCAACTTATGGCCGCGCAAGAAGGCTTTTTCATTAGCTATGTGAACAAGAATCTAAAAAAAGACGAGGATTTTTACATGTCCTCGCTTGTTGAGGATTTGTTGGAATGTTTGGACAAGAGCGGCCAAAAGAGCGATTTGGAAGTTGAGTTGGGCATTGACGAGGACCGTCCTTGGAGCGAACTTTTCACAAAACGTTCTTTTAGGAACAAACGAAGTTTTGAAATGTTAAAAAACAAAGAGGCTTTTGAAGGCGATGGAAAGAAAAGGCTTTCTGGGCAAAGTTCCGCCAAAAGCGCGAGCGGAGAATATAGCGGAGCCGTGAAAAATTTGCCGGATCGAGTCACGATCTCAAAGATGAAGAACTTTTTGGACGACCCCTTTGTGTTTATGGCAAAAAATTTATTTTCGTATGACGGCGAAGACTTTGAGTCGGAGCGGCAGGAATTTGAGCCGCTGGATTTCGATCCTTTGACATCGGCAATTTTACGGAAAGAACTTTTTAAAGGCGTTGACGAATCGGATTTTTTCCAAAGGCTAAAGAACGAAAGTCTCTTGCCTGACAGTTTTTTTGGCGAGCAAGCTTTTGAAAAAATCAAGCGCGATTGCCAGTCAATAAACGAAAGGATAAGCCAAGACGCCGTCGCTTGTGAAGCAAGAAAACTTTTGGAATACGACGCGAGCGCGAATCTTTTGATAAAGCAAGAAATTTTTGGAAAAGAAAAGGAATGGCTTTTGAGCGGTCAACTTGCTTGGCACAATAAAAATTTTAAGGCGACGAAAAAAATTGTGACATTTGAATTGAATAATTCCAACAATTGTCTTGGAGGCTACATAAGCGCGCTCGCTTTGCTTGCAAGCCTGCCGCAAGACGACGATGATGAATATGAAATCACCATGTATGTTGTCAGTTGCAAGGACGGTAATTCAAGTTTGGAAGAGCAAAGTCTTCCGCGCGGCGTCAGTCGTATTGGGGCGCAAGAAATGCTTAGAAAAATTTATTGGGCGATGTATGTCGAGCGGCAAACGGCGTGCGTCCCATATTCGCTTGTCATTGATGAAAAATTCCATCCGACGTCGCTTTCTGATTTGGAGGACAAGCTTTTGGGCGAATACGGGGCTTGGAAATATTTTTCAAAGAAAGATTTGTTCAATGTTTGGACAGACATTGGTTATACAAATGACGGCTTTGAGGGCCAATGGAAAGAGGCCGTCAATCGTCAGATTGAGTTGATGGAATTCATTCAATTGAGCGATGAAGAAGAGGCGTAAGGGCATGGCAAGAAATTTGATGGAATTTAATGTTGACGATTTTGACGCCAGCGATTTTAAGTCGATGTATATCGAGGCTTCGGCTGGAACTGGAAAAACATATACGATAGAGAATTTGGTAGGAAAGCTGGTTGAAAATGGCTACCCTTTGGAAAAAATTCTTATTGTCACTTACACTGAAAAAGCCGTCGGCGAATTGAAGCACAGAATTCGCGAAAAGCTTTTGGCTTTGAATAGACACGCGGATGTTGACAACGCTCCGATTTTTACGATTCATTCCTTTTGCCAAAAAACACTGGAGGAATTTTCATTTGTCGCGCGCCAGCCTTATTCTCTGAATTTAATAGACGAAGGCGAATTGTCCTTGTTCATTGACAAATGGATCCGCGATGAATTGAAGAATGACGCGTCATTCAAAGATATTTATATGTCTTCGTCAAAGAAAGCGGATTTAATCGATGGCATGAAATCTGTTTTTTTGGCCGCGGTCGGAAAATACTATTTGCGGCGCGACGGAAGCGAGGACAAAAGCATTGTGGCCTTGGATGAGATTGCCGTTGTAAAAGAGGCTACAAAAACGCTTCCAAGCTACTTGTTCACTTTTGATGAATGTGATGACTTGCTAAAAAGCGACGGCTCTTCCGACAAATATAAAAAAGCGTTTTCTAGAATTGGAACAAACGCAAACTTGTCTAATGTGGAAAAGTATAAAGTCCGCCGCTTTTACAGGAAGACACTTTCAAGACTCTATCTTGCATGGCAAAAAGAAAAGCTTTCGCGCAAACAGCAAACTTTTGACGACATGATTAGAAACACTCGCGAAGCGGTTTGCAAAAAAGAATCCGGGCTTGCGAAAAAATTGCGTGAAAAATACACGCTCGCGATTATTGACGAGTTCCAAGACACAAACCAAAAGCAATGGGATATTTTTAAAACAATTTTTATGAAAGGTTCCGCCAAGGAAAAAGCCGAGCATAAGATAATTGTTGTCGGCGATCCCAAGCAGTCTATTTTTGCGTTTCAAGGCGCCGATGTAAACGTTTACAAAACTGCCGTCCAAGAAGTTTCGGAAAGCGGCGGCGACGCGCGTTGCTTAAAGACAAACTTCCGTTCGTCAACCGCGATGATAAACGCGTGCAATAAATTGTTTAAGGAAAAAGAAGCCGCCGATGGCGATGAGAAAGTCAAGTTTTTTGTCGAGCAAGAATTTGAATGTTCAAAAGCGCCTGACAAAGAGGAAAGCAAAATAAAGCCCGCGACATTCAATGGAAGCGAGACGGCGCCGTTTTGGATTTTTGGAAGCAATGACAATCCAGCAGTTCCTGTTGATTTTGCGGAATTTGCCGTCAAAAAAATAATTGAATGTTGCGCTTACAAAAACAAGAGCGAAACGAATCTTCGTGTTTACGACAAGAAAAAAAGCAAGGAAGAAAAAAAGCCTGTCATGAGGAACGTTTCGTTTCGTGATTTTGCCGTCCTTGCGAGAACCTCGTCGGAAATGGATGTCATAGAAAATGTCTTGAAGGAATACGGAGTTCCATTTTACCGTTACAAAGACAAAAATCTTTTTCAAGGCATGGAATGCGCCAGCTGGATTTCTATTCTAAACGCGATTTGCGCCAATGATTTTAACGGAAGAAACCGAGCGTTTTTAAGCGAGGCGCTTTGGACAAAGTTTTTTGGAATTCCGTTGGAAGAAATTAGCGACGAAAAATTTGACAATCCAGCCAACGAGGCGCGGCAAAAAATTCTTTCTTGGCGAAAGATCGCGGAAAAGAGTCAATGGGCAAAGCTCATTGAAGCTATTTTTGAAGACTCCAAGATTGAAGAATCCTTGTCAAATTCCCAAAACATTCAGTCAATTTCAAAGTTTAGGCAAATCGGAAATTACATAGCCGAGTGTCTTTATTCAAACGAGTGCTCGTTGGAAGAAGCGGCCAAGCATCTTGCGCGTCTTTCGGTTTCCTCGGAATCTTCGGAAGATGATGGAAATTTGGTAGCAAAGGGAACGAATTTTGACAGCGTTCAAATTATGACAATCCATGCGTCAAAAGGATTGGAGTTTCCTGTTGTAATAGCATCTTGTGGATTCAAAGGCTCGTATCCAAGAATTCCCGCCGCTTATCTTTACCATGCTAAAGACGCTGGAAATGAGGCGCGCTTGAGTTTTTCCGATTATGGCAAGGGACAGATGAAAGCGGAAGAAGGCTATGAATGGCGAAGGCTTTTTTATGTCGCTTACACTCGCGCGTCGTCGTTGATGATTCTTCCGTTTTATGAAAAATGGGTCAAGCCTGGCAACAACGGCGTGAGCCTTGAGTTCCTTGGAAATAATTTTGCCGCTTTCATGGCTGATCCTGAAAACAAAAAGTCTTTCGCTTGCTTCTCATTGGAGAACGTCAATGAAAAAAAAGCTGAGCTTGAAAAAGATGAATTGAAAAAACGCGCCGTGGAAATTTTGAAGCGCGCGTCAGACAACAATGGCGAAACAGATTCCGCTACTTTCGACGATCAGCTTGTGGAAGTGAAAAAAGTCGCCATGAAGATTCCGCAACTAGGCTTGAAAAAACATTCATATAGTTCTCTTGCGCGGGCGAACGCTTCCGAAGTGGACGTTGAAGAAAATTCAGAGCGTTTGGACAAAGAGCAAAATTCGAGCGCGCAAATTTCTCTTTTAGATTTTGACAATAACGCAAAGGCTGTTTTGCGCGATGACAATGCTTTTGGAATTTTTACGCCGCCGTCTACAATCGCCGCATCGTATCCAAAAGGAAGTTTTTTAGGAAGCGCGGTGCATGAGGCGTTTGAAAAAATTGACTTTTTAAAAGCCGCAAAAATGGACTTGAATGAATTTTGCGCCGATGATTTTGCGCGCTCTTTGATTGACAGATGCTTCTCGCGGCATGGAATGGAAATAGATCAAGAAGACAGCTTAAAATGGCGTGAGCAAACCGCGAATTTTATTTGGAACACGTTAAACGCGCGTTTGCCTGAGATTTGCGGCGGCGCGCAAACTGGCGGCGATTTTTCGTTGAGCCAAATATCTTGGGACTGCCGTTCGTCAGAGGCAAGATTTGACATGGTTTCCCAATTCACGAACGGCCAATCAAAGGCGTTGGAAAATTTTTGCGACGGCGCCATTGACTTGATTTTTAAACGGCAGGTTGACGGCAAGGAAATTTATTCGCTTGTGGATTGGAAAAGCAACAGCTTGGACTTTTCTCAAGAAATGGACGGCGATTTGTTTAAGAATATTACCGACGAAAAGTATGCGATACAGCGGGTTATGTATTCTTACTGTTTGATTCTTTGGCTGAAGGAATTTTACGGCGGCGACGAAGAAAGCGTTTTTAACGAGCGTTTTGGCGGAATTTATTATGTGTACGTTCGTTATTGCCAAAAGGACACTTCAAAAGGAATTTACGCTCAAACATGGAACAGCTGGAGCGACCTTAAGGAAGCGTTTAAAAATATATGCGAAAGGTTAATCACTCAAGGAAAGTAAGATGAACGAGAAAAAAAATAAGAATGTGGAATGTTCCGGCAGCCCAAAAAGATTTAAAAACTTTTTTGAAAAAATCCATGCGTTGAACGGCATTTCGCCGCTTTGGGAAAAGGTTTTGAATACGCTGAAAAAACTTGACCCGACTTTGACTGACTGCGCCCTTGACGTTTTGTGCGTTTACTTTTCGATGTTGGATGACGGAAACACATGCATTCCATTGGACAAAAGTGAATTGATGTCAGACTGGCTAAAAAAATGGAACGGCCTTCTTTTGGTCGCCGGAAAATCGGATGAAGGCGCGACGGACAAAAAATTTTTTGACGATATTCTTGGCGCGGGTTTGTTGGATTTAAAAGGCATAGAAAAAACAGGTTTGCCATTTGAAGTTTTTTCCGAAAAAGAAAGCGGAAAAAAATATCTTTTTGCAAAAAAATATTTTTTGGCCAAAACTATAATCGAAGAAAGAATAAAAAAACTTTTTACGCAAAAAAAGAATTCCAAATGGAACGACAATTCCGGAGAATGTGAACGGATAAAAAAATATTTCTTTGACATCACGTCAAAAAATTCTTTTGGTTCGATAAAGTTGAAGGACGCTCAAGCGCAGGCGATTGTCCGCGGCCAAAAGGAAAACCTAATAATTACCGGCGGTCCAGGCACAGGAAAGACTACGGTTGTTTGTTATTTGCTTTGGGAACTGTTGAAAAATCCCGAATGTCAAGAACGCTCGATTTACCTTGCCGCTCCAAGCGGAAAGGCTGCCGACCGGTTAAAAGAAAGCGTGTCGGACACGTTGGAAAAACTTGACAAGGAAGAGCGCGAAAGATATTCGGCGATTTTTGAAAAAATAAATTCAGCGCAGGCTTTTACTGTCCATAGGCTATTGAGCTACAATCCCGCGAAAAATGATTTTTCCTACAACAGCCAAAATCAATTTTTGGGAAATTCGATTTTTGTGATTGACGAATCCAGCATGATAGACATAACGCTTTTTGCTTCTTTGTTGGAAGCGATTCCGGACAAGGCGCGCGTCTATATCTTGGGAGACAAAGACCAAGAACTTCTTGCAAAAAAGACAGAAAGCGTCGTTGAGCTTGTTGAGTCCAACCGTTTTAACGACAATTCAATGGTCGGCGCGCTAAAAAACGCGATGCAAAAAGACATTCCTTTGCGCGAAGGCTTGAAAGGCGCGCCCTTCAAGCTTGCGGATTATTTTTGCGCTTGGAATTCATGGAAAGAAAAAAACGCTTTTTGCGTTCCGCCAAAAAATTCTAATGAAAATCCTGTAGTGATTTTTAACGACATTTTTTTTGCAAAAAGTCAAAAAGAAAAGCAAAGCGCGATAGAAGAAATGACCGCAAAATGGAGCGAAAGTTTTTACGACAGCTTGGCGGCGCCTGACAGTTTTGCCAACGAAATAGACTTGGATCAAGATCCAGATTGCTTGCAAAAATCTTTGGACAAACTATGGAGCGACGCCGTAAAGGCTCGCATTTTATGCGCTGAACGCGACGGCGAAAAGGGAGTTGTTCAGATTAACAAAAACATTTGCGCCCGCATCGCGGCGAAAAATAAAATTTATTCGGCGGAAGAATTTTTTACAGGCGAGCTTTTGATGATTTCAAAAAATCAAGCGATGTTCAACCTTTACAACGGCGATTCGGGAATTGTGGTCACGCTAAAGGCCCAAGAGGGCGAATCGTTGAAATACCTTATGGTAAAAAAAGATTTAAAGACTGGCGACGGAAAATTCGGCCAATCAAAAACGGCGGGAATTGTCAGCGCCGCTTCCTTTGTCTTTTATCCGCTGTATCTTTTGCCGATGGACGCAATTGATGTGGCTTACGCGATTACGATTCACAAGTCGCAAGGCTCTGGCTACAACGCGATTTTAATTTTTGTGCCCGAGAAGGACGGGCATCCGCTTTTAAATCGACAAATCGTTTACACGGCGATTACCCGCGCTCAAGGCTCAACCTACATGGCCGCGACGGAAGAAATATTGAACCGAGCGCGCCAAAACTGCATAGAGCGCCGCGCCATGATAAACTTGTAGTTTTTGGGAAAACATTTTCCGATCTCTTGCCAAGGAAAAGCGCTTGTTGCTTTGCTGCGGGAATTGTTGTAAAATTAATCCATGCTTGACAAGAAGTCATCCGCTCGCATTGACGACGGATTTCGCGCAAGCGCGGCGTTCTTGGTCGCGCTCGCCGACAAGTATGAAACGGCCTCTTTTATGGACGGCGACCCCAGCCAGTTTTTGCGCCGCTATTCCCAGCCGCGCGACCAGGAGCTTGCGGCCTTTGTCGTTTCGCAGCTTTCGTTTGGCCAGCGGGAACAGTTCATAGCAAAGCTTGACGCGATGTTCGCGTCGGCAGATTGTGGCAAGCCCAAAACTGGCGGCGCCTCGTTCGCCGACTGGCTTGCGAGCGGCGGCTACAAAAAGTTTTTTCCAAAAAGCCAAAAAAAGTTCTACCGATTTTTTTCGTACGCCGACATGGCGGATTTGTGCGGCCGCCTTGCGCGAATCGTGGAGGAATACGGCTCGCTCGGCGCCGCTGTCCGCGCGCGTTATGGTCTTGCCAATGATTGCGGCAATGCCAAAAACGGAGGCGCGGCAAAAAATGAAGGAGCCGCCGCGCGTTATGGCCTTGAAAAGCCTTGCGGGGTGGGCGGCCCAAGCCTTCCCCAAGAACTGCGCCTAGTGGCCGCGTTGATAAGTCTTTTTGCAGGCGTAAAATGCGTTTCGCAAAACCCAAAAGGAGCCTGTAAAAAGTTGCACATGTTTTTGCGCTGGATGGTACGGCGCGGCTCGCCGGTGGATTTGGGCTTGTGGGATTGGGCAAGCGCCGCGGACTTGCTGATTCCGCTGGACACGCATGTTTTGCAAGAAAGCGCGCGGCTGGGGTTGATAGCGCCAAACGCCGCGACCAGCGCAAAGACCGCGATTGACTTGACCCAAAAGATGGCCGCGGCATTCCCCGGCGACCCCGCGCGCGCCGACTACGCGCTTTTTGGCCTTGGGGTGGACGGGGAATTGCGTCAAAATGACCCACTTATAAAAAAATTCTGACCCAGACTTTGGGAAATTTTGACCCATTTTTCCGGCCTGCGTTTTGGTCTTGCCGTATTTTTCCGCCATTGGCTCGTTTTCCGTCAGCAAAAAGAATGTTTTTTGGCCGCTTTTAGGTCTTGCGAGCAATTTTTGTATGGCTTTCAAGCAATTCCTTTTAAAAATTCCGCAAATTTCGCATTTTTTTTAAAGTTGGCGCGCTTTTTGCTATATTATCCTGTGAAAGGAGCCTTGAGGCTTCTAAAAACTAAATTAAAAACGCGGCCGCCTGTAACGGCGCGAAGGAGTTTATTATGAACGAACTTTCACTTTTCAATTCACTTTTTGACAACGCGTTTGACTGCGGAATGCCGGATTTGACATGGAAAACAGCCCGCCTGCCAAAGGTAGACGTTAAGGAAAACAAGGACTGCTATAGCTTGCAGATGGATTTGCCTGGAGCCACCGAAAAGGACGTTGACATCGAAATCGACCACGGCGTCATGACAATCAGTTCCGTCAAGACCGCCGAGAAGGAAGAAAAGAACGAAAAGAACGAAAAGAAAGAGGAAGGCAAGTGGCTTATCCGCGAGCGCGTTCAGAGCCAGTTTGCCCGCCGATTCACTCTTCCGGACGACATTGACGAGACAAAAGTCACCGCCAGCTTTAAGAACGGCGTCTTGAACGTCACGATGGCCCGCAAGGCCCTCCCCGAGCCCAAGAAAATCGCGATTGAAGTGGCATAATCCGCTCGTGTTATTGCTCGAGAAACCTTAATTGGTTTTTCGAGCGGTTTAACCGCGTCCTTTCGGACGCTGCCTGAGACCGAATTGCGACGCTCGCTCCATTAGGGGGCGGGCGTTTTTGTTTTGGCGCTTCTTTCCTTTTTTGCCCATAATCCTTATAATAGAAATATGAACATAGCAGTGAATCTTTCCAACCCATTCGTCATTGTTTTTGTATTCGGCCAGATCGCTACATTTTTGATCAATCAATTTTTGGAATATATTGACTTTCGCGCGCGCTCAAAAAACGGCGGAAAAATTCCTGAGGCGCTGCAAAAAATTCCGCTGGCCGTTGAAACTTTCGACACCGAAAAACTCAAGAACATAAGCGCTTATGAAGACGCAAAGTATTTTGAGTGGATTCTTTCTTCCGCGCTTGTTTTAGCGCTGGACTTGGCGCTTGTCCTTTTTGGCTTTTACCCATTTGTCTTTAATTATGTTTGCGGAATAACGGGCTTTCCAACGACGATCGCCAACAGCTTTTGCGCCTTTCTTTTGTTCATTGTCATTTCAAGCTTGCCGTCTTCAATTATTGACATTCCATTTTCGCTTTACAGGGAATTTGTGATAGAAAAAAAATTCGGCTTTTCCAACATGACATGGAAGCTTTGGATTGGCGATCAAATAAAGGGCTTTGCTGTCGGGCTTGTTTTGATTTCTGTTCTGACCTTTATCGCCGTCGCGCTTTTTATAAAATGCGAGTCCAGCTGGTGGTTCATTTTGGCCGCCGTTTTGATAGCCTTTACCTTTGTCATGCAAGCGCTTTATCCAAAAATCATCGCGCCGCTTTTTAACAAATTCAGTCCGCTGGAAGACGGCGAGGCAAAAGACAAGATTTCGTCGATTCTTGAAAAGGTTGGATTTAAAAACGGCGGCCTTTTTGTGATGGACGCTTCCAAGCGCAGCGGCCACAGCAACGCATACTTTAGCGGCTTTGGAAAAATAAAGCGCATCGTTCTTTACGACACGCTTTTAAAATCCCTCACGCCAGACGAGCTTGCTGCGGTTCTTGGACACGAGTTGGGGCATTTTAAGCTCCATCACATCACAAAGCGTCTTTTGATTATGATTCCGATGGAATTTGTCGTCACTTTTATTTTGTACAAAATGGCGCATTTGGCGGAACTTTACAACGCATTTGGCTTTGCGAACATCACCGCGCAGAATGTCGCCGGCGTTCAGTTTATCGGAGTGACGCTGGCCACAATGCTTTGGATTTCTATCAAAGAAATTGTCAGTCCGATTTCCAACATTTTTTCGCGCAGGCAGGAATACCAAGCGGATGCTTTTAGCGCCAAAGTTTGCGGAAGCTCCGAGCCTCTTGTTTCCAGCTTAATCAAGCTGGACAGCGAAAACCTTTCCGAACTTCTGCCGCCTAAGCTTTACGTTTTTTGGAACTATTCGCATCCGACTCTTGCGGAAAGGGTTGAAAAACTTAACGGATAGTTTTTTCGCTGCCTTAAAATTCAAACATGAAATTTTTTTCAGTGGAAAGGAGCAGGTCCGCGACCGGAATTTTTTGCGTTTGCTTTTTTCCGCCCGCGATGAATTCCACCACAAGGTCGCCGGACAAAATTTCATTGGCCAAGCGCTCTCCGTAGATTTCCGACAATAGCTCCTTGTATTCCTGGAGCTGCATTTCTTCGCCGGAGATGAGCGGCGCCATCAAGATGTCAGCCAAAGTTTTTGCCGCGCTGTCCTCTTGCAAAATGGACGCGGCCAAAGATTCCGGGCTTAGCGCAAGCGTGAAAATCTTTTTTCCGTTCGCGGTTTTTTGGACGCTGATGAATTCTTTGGGGAATTTTTTTATGCTCGCAACCTGGGCGGCCGCGTCAAGCGACTTTTGCCCAAAGTTCACTTTGGCGTTCTTAAAAAATTTTGCGTTAAGCTCAGATTCAATTTTATTTGAAATTTCGCTCAAATTTGGTGAATTTTCGCCGTTTTCGCTTGAAATTTGCTGAATTTGGGACAAGCTTTCGATGAAAGCGTCGCCAAGTTGGGAAGAAAAATTCACCGAAAGGCGTTCGTCTTTGTCGCAGTCAACTGTGATTTTTAGCGGGCAGGCGCAGAAAAAAAGCGTCGTGAACAAAATTGAGGCGGTCAAAAAAAATTTGCGCATGGTTCTCTCCATATACATTATTATAATAAATTTGACAAGGGCAATGTTACACGAACTCCGCTAGAAAGAACAAGTCCCGAGCCGACGCTTTTATAAAATGGAAGCGCGCCGCCGTCAGTGTCATTGTAGATTGTGTATGAAATGTCTTGCGCGAATGAGATTCCGACTTTGCCGGCCTTGAGCTTTGGCGTTTGAAAAGAGGCGCCGATTATGCCAGGAAAAAAAGACCCCCGCGCCGTTTGGCTGCTTCCGGGCAAGCTTGGGTTTCCAAAATTGATTACAGGACCGGCGTAAATTTTCACGTAGTCGTTGAATGATATTGAAATGGGAATCGGAATTTGAAAATTTTTTGTTCCGTAATTATAGCGGAGGATTGTTCCGATTCCGGGCTGGAATTTCCAGCCGGTGTAGCGGGCTGTCGTTTCCAATGAAATGCCGCGCCAATTTAGCATAAAGCGCGAAGTGTCGAAAAAATTCCAGTCGCAAAAGAGCGTAGCGTCAAAAACAATTTTGGAATACCACCTTCCGTCTCCGCCAGTTTGTCCGCCGGAACTGTCAGTCGACAAAAACGCGAGCGAGTCTTCGCTGTCGCTTCCTTCCGGGTCTGGAATGTCCTCTTCGCTTACAACTTTGTCGTCGCCATTGTCTGGAACTTCTTTGACCGACCTGCCGGAAGGGATGACGCGGCCTATGGAGGCGAACGCGTTTTTGTAATACTTTTCCCTAAGTGAAGAAACTATCACGCCAGTGTTGTTGCCGTCGCTGGCGGCGTGAATGAATTGGTCTTTGCCGATGTAGATTCCAATGTGCGTGATTGAGCCGTCGCCGCCGGTCTTGAAGAAAACCAAGTCGCCGCTTTCCGCTTCTTCGGTCTTTATGATTTTTGCTTTGGAATAAATTGCCTTTACGCTTCTTGGCATTTGAACTCCGGCCGCGTCGCGGTAAACGGTGAAAATCAAGCCGGAGCAGTCAAACGCGTCGGGGCCGACCGCGCCTGTTTTGTATGGACAGCCGATATATTGCTTGGCTTGCGACACGATGTTTTTGCGAGCTTCCGCAGCTTGTTCCGTTGTAAGTGTTTTTGCCGCGCAATGCCACATGTACAAAAGTGGGATTATGATTACGGCCAATAATTTTTTAGACTTTGTCATACTTTTATTTTCGGAATTTTTATCATTTATTTTACCTTTTAATTAGACAAAAAAATCGCTAAATTCACACTTGGAAAAACCGATAATTTAAACGGGATATTCTCTATTGGGGTTTTATGAAAAAATACAATATATCGTCAAAAGTTGCAGGCGTGTTTTTGTTCGCGCTCGCATCATTTTTTTCTTTCGCGCTTTTGGTTCATCTTTTTGGTTTTTCCGACAGGGGAAATTTAGCGCTTAAATTTTTTTATGGAACTGGAAAAATTCTAAGCGGCGCGTACGGTTTTTGCAGTTCGCTTATACCAGTTTTTTTCTTCGCGTCTTCATTGGTCGCCTTTAGCGGCCACAGGACGTTCAAGAAGTGCGTTTACATCAGCTTTAGCCTTGCGCCGTTTTTTACGGCGGTCGCGATAGAAAAAATTTACCGATCGTTGACTTTTGGCTATCAGGGCGTGTCTTCGTTTAAGGTCGCCCAAGTTGTTTTGACTTTTGTCATCGCGCTTTTGATTGTTGTGATTGAATACCTTTTTGCCGGAATTGTGGCGGAAAGAATTTTTTATGGCGTTGAGGAAGTTCAAAGCGACAAAAGAATCAATTCTCTTAAGGAAGATTTTGGGAATGAATATGTTGGCGAGCCTTTTGAAAAGGTTGATTTTGAAGAGCCTCTAGAAAAAGAGGAAGAAAAGCCGCAAGCGCCTTTAGTTCCGCCTGTCGATGAAAAATACTTGCATGAGTTTGACGACCTTCAGTTGACGGGCCTTAAGATACCCGCGAAATTCGCTCCTAAGAACGATGAGGAAAAAATTCCGCAAGAAAAAAAAGAAGAGGTTCAAAACCAGCCTATAGTGATTTCCCGCGAAACAAAAAGCGCGGTGGAAGATGTTCCGGTTGAAAGGCCTGAGTCAAAAATCGAAGCGCCCAAGGTAGAAGCTCCCGCGCCGCTCCCAGCCGCAACGGAAGAGCCGCAAATCGACGACAGCAAAATTGACGACGGCGACGAATATGACGCGGACGACTACCCCAACTACGTTGAGGATGACGAAGCCGAGGCGGACGAAGGGCAGGATGACGGCGCGGAAGAAGACGGCGGCTGGAACGCGCTGGAAGAGCAAACTGTGGCGCAAGAAGACGCCGGCGAAACCGATACAGAGGAAACGTTGGCGGCCGCCGTTCAGCAATACGACGCGGAAGACGACGACGGCGACTTTGACATAGAGGTTGACGGCGATCAAGACGCGGACCAAGAAGCGCAAGAGGACCAAGAAGACGCCGCCAACCAAGAAGACGCTGCCGCCGGCCAAGAGGAAGACGCCCCCGACCAAGACGACGGCGCGCAAGAAGAATTTGAAGTTGACGTGACGCCCGAGACTGACGGCGAGGACAGCGCGCCTGTTTCAATCAACGACGAAAAAACTTTGACCGCCGTAAACCCGCGTTTGCAGGAAAAAGCTGCGAAAATCGAAGCCGCCGCAAACGCAGTTCCCGTGCCGGAAAAAACGCCCGCTCCTCTTCCTGTGGAACGGCCCGAGCCAAAAATCATCGACTCGCGATTTACGCGCGGCGTTTACAAAATTCCCACAGACAAAATTCTTAACGAATTTGAAAACTCGGATTATTGGGTCATTGACGAAGGAACCAACGCCAGCGCCGCGCAGCTTAAGGAAACGCTGGAGGAATTTAAAATCAGCGCGGAAGTCACCGGCATCCGAAAAGGCCCGGTAGTAACGATGTTCGAGATTTTGCCCGCGCCCGGAGTCAAGCTTAGCAAAATCGTCACGCTGCAGGACAACATCGCCTTGCGCTTGGCGGCAAAGAGCGTGCGCATTGTCGCGCCGATTCCAGGAAAACGCGCGGTTGGAATTGAAGTTCCTAACAAAGAGCGCGCTGTCGTAGCCTTCCGCGAAATCATAGAGCAGGAACTGCCTGAATACAAGAAGATGGCCGTTCCCGTCATATTGGGAAAAGACATTCAGGGCGAGGCGCAAGTCATCGACCTTTCAAAGACGCCGCACTTGCTTATAGCCGGTTCAACAGGCTCTGGAAAATCGGTTTGCGTAAACTCGCTGATTCTTTCCATCCTTTACAAGCGCTCGCCCGAGCAAGTCAAGTTGATTTTGGTTGACCCAAAAATCGTAGAATTGAAGTTGTACAACGACATTCCGCATTTGCTCACGCCGGTAATCACCGAGCCAAAGCGCGCTCTCCAGTCATTGCAGTATTGCTTGTGCGAGATGGAACGCCGCTACGCGCTTTTGGACGGCATGGGCGTTCGCGACATCATAAGCTACAACAAGCGAATCGAGGAGCGACACATCGCGAGCGAAAAGCTTCCGTACATCGTTGTCATCATCGACGAGTTCGCCGACTTGATGGCGACAACCGGAAAAGAGCTTGAGTCCACAATCGCGCGCCTTTGCGCGATGAGCCGCGCCGTGGGAATCCATTTGGTTTTGGCGACTCAGCGCCCGTCGGTTGACGTAATCACGGGCCTTATCAAGGCCAACATTCCAAGCCGCATCGCCTTTGCCGTAGCGTCAAAGATGGACAGCCGCATCATCATCGACCAAGTTGGCGCCGAAAAACTTTTGGGCCGCGGCGACATGCTTTTTGTAAGCGCGGTAAATCCTGTTCCGATAAGAATTCAGGGAACGCTTGTAAGCGACGACGAGGTTGAGAACGTCGTGAACTATGTCAAGCAATACGGTTTCCCGGAATACATTGACGACGAAATCTTTGTTGACGACGAGGACGAAGAGAATCCAGAGCCAGGCCTTTTTGACGAAGGAAGCGATCCGCTTTACCAAAAGGCTTTGGACATCGTTATAGAGGCTGGAAAAGCCAGCGCCTCGTACATTCAGCGCAGGCTAAAAATCGGATACAACCGCGCGGCCCGCTTGGTGGAAGAAATGGAAGCGCGCGGCATCGTAGGTCCGGCCAACGGCGCCAAGCCCCGCGAAATAATTCATATGCCATAAAAAACGGCGTGCCGTTTTTTATAACGAGTTTGCGCTTTCGTCGCAAACTCGCGCGCATTAAGGTTTTTCATTCGACGGCACGAGCGGCTCTATCCAAGACCAAAAGGCCGCGTCTTCCATGCCAAGGCGCCAAAAGGCTATGCTGTCAAAGCCGTAGTTTTTGTACATTCTTGCGCGGCGCAAGAGGCTTGTCGCGTCGTCAAACCAAAGCGTCACCTTTGCTTTTGTTTCGTATTCAAAGTGCGGAACTCCGTCCTTGCGCTTTAATTGTTTCACGTCGTTTTCGTGCATGATGCGGTTGGCGCCGTTAAAGTACCAGGCTTGCGCGAGCGAGCGGTCAATCCAGCTGCGGCCGTAAAATGGAACGCCGATGATGTACTTGTCGGCGGGCAAAACGCCAAGCGCGTAGTCAACGATTTTCTTGCACCAATTGATTGAGGCCACGGAACCCGGGCCGCTTGTGGACCAATGCTCGTCGTAGGCCATAATCATAACTTTGTCGCAGACGGCCGCGATTTTTTTGTAGTCGTAAACGTCGGTGGCAAAAGTTTTTACGCGGGCGGGAACGCAAACGGTCAGCGGCTTTTCGCCAAGCTTGCGCTTTAGCTGGCGCAAGAATTCCAAAAAATGCTCTCCGTCTTTTTGCGGAACCAATTCGTAGTCGATTTGAAGGCCGTCAAATTCGCGCGAGGCAAAAATCAAGTCCTTCACCAAGTCGCCGCGCAAGCCGTATTTTGGGTCAAGGACAAAGTGCGTGGTTGACGTGGAATTGCAAACCGCCACAAGGTGAACGCGGCCTTTAAAGCCCGCTGTCAAATTTCTTTTTGGAGCGGTTTCCAATTTGCCGTAGCAATCGATGTCCACGCCAAAAAGCGCCAAGTCGGTGAGCGGCGCGTTTTTGTCAAAGTCTTTTAGGCGGTTTGTGACAAGATAGCCCCATATTTCCTTAAACTGAACTTTGTCGCCGTCAAGCTTGTTCCAGCGGTAGGGGTGCGAATAACTGTCATGCTCAACTTCTTCTGGAAAATCTTTCTCGTCAAAAATTTCAAGGCCTTGGCCCGCTGGAATTTCCACCGCCAGCTTCGCGTCCTTGGCCAACGCAGGCCGCGACAGAAGCGCCAAAACGAAAACTGCGGCAAGCCCAAAAATTCGGGCCGCGAAAATGTTTGCAAAACAAATAACGCGCGGCGGCGTTCGCCAGACTTTTATTTTTTTCATAATTCGATTATCTTGTACATCGGCGATTCGCCGGGGTGAAATTCCAAAATATGCTTTTCCGCCGCCAACGCTTCCGTAGGGTCATGGGTAACGTGCAGCAGCGTAGTCGTTCCGCTTTGCGCGACAATTTCAAGCAAGTCCAAAATTTTTTGGCGGAAGCTTTCGTCAAGGCCGTGGCAAGGTTCATCAAGAATCAGGATTTCCGGCGCCTTTACCACCGCGCGCAAAATCAAAATCGCGCGCTGCTCGCCGTAGCTGAGCGTGTTGAACGACTCGTTTTCGCGGCCCGCAAATCCGCCCAACGCCAGCCACTTTTTGGCCGCGGCGATTTCCGTGTCGGTCGCCTGCTCGTACAAGCCGATTGAATCCTTAAAGCCAGAAACTATTACGGCCAAAAGGCTCGCTCCGACCATCCTGTATTCGACGTGCAGGCGGTATGAAACGATACCAAGCTTTTTCTTTATGTCCCAAATCGTTTCGCCAGAGCCGCGGCGCGCGCCGAAGATTTTTATGTCGTTGCTGAACACTTGCATGTTGTCGCCGGTAATCAGTTCCAGGAAAGTGGTTTTGCCGGAACCGTTGGGGCCGCGAATCAGCCAGTGCTCGTTTTTGCGCAGCGTCCAATTAAGGTCTTGCAAGACGCGGTTTTCGCCCCAGCCCACGTTGACGCCGCGCATTTCGATTAGCGCCGCTTCTTGGCTTTGCGACGGACTGCCGTTTTGCAAAACCGCGCTTTCTTGGTTGGCTGCGGACAATTGGCTTTTAAAGGCGGCCACGTCGGCGTCGCGGGATTTTTGCGCGGCGGCTTTTTTGTCAGCCAAAACTTTTTCGTAGCCGCTCCGATCCCCGCAAAAAGAAATTTCTCCGCCAGTAAATTCCACAACCTTGTTTATCGCGCTGGGAATTTCGTGGAAGCGCTCCATTCCCAAAATTATTCGCGGAAAGGCGCTTTCATGACTGGAACTGCCGCAGCCCGCTTTTTGGTCTTGCGACTGATTGCCGCCATTTTGCGCCGCCTCCGACTGCGCGAGCTGGCGCTTGGCCACGCTGTCAAAAAAGTCCAGCAAAATTTTTCGGCTTTGCGCGTCAAGGCCGGCAAAGGGGTCGCTTAAAATCAAAAGCTTTTTTCCGCTCAAAAGCGCGCGGCACAAAAGCGTTCGACGGATTTCGCCGGTGGACATATACTTTAGGCCGCGGTCAAGAATTTTTTCCAAGCCGCACAATTTTACCTGCGGGTCGCTTTCCAAGCGCGCTGCGGCCGGCGGCAAGTCGTAAACGCCGGTTTTGGAATCGCGCTTGATTTTTTGTCCGGTCAAGGCTTCCGCAAAAAAGACGCGGGCGCTTCTTCCGTGGTCCACGCCGCCTTCCAAAAATTCGCTTTCGTCGTTGGCGCGCTCTTCCTGTATCAAGGCGGCGGCCCTTTCAAGCGACACGATTTCAACCGAGCCGTCAAAAATGTTTGAATAAAGTCCGTCCGCGTTGGGGATAATTTTTAGTTGGCCGCAAAGCGCCTTTAAAAAGTCAGCCTTGCCGCCGCCGTTTGGGCCAATCACAAGCCAGGCCTCGCCCGCGTTCATTTGCCAAGAAAAATTTTTAATTGTCGCCGCGCGAGAATTTTCCACACGGCAGTTTTTTATTGAAATTATGTTCACGATAGAATTATATTCAAATAAAGTGTAAAATTCAACATTCACATATAGTTTTATGCCACAAAAAAAATAAAAATTGCGCGCTGCAATCATTGAAATTTGTTTTCAAAATATATATAATTAACTATAGAGTAAATAACTTTGGAGTTAATTATGACGCTTGACGAAATTTTTATTGGGCGAAAAAAGGAGCTTGATCTTTTAGAAGATTTATACAAATCCGATAAATTTGAAATGCTTATAATGCATGGCCGCCGGCGCGTCGGCAAGTCATATCTCCTTAGCCATTTTGCCAACACGCATAAAAGAAACACTGTTTACTTTACCGCAGACAAATCTTTAGAAAAGATAAATGTCAGAAACTTCTGCGAACAACTTAATTCTGTGATTAAGGCCGGCGATTACATTTTGTCTTTCACTACATGGCAGGAAGTTTATTCATTCTTTAAAAATTATGAATTAAAAGAACGTCTTGTGATAATTATTGACGAATTCACTTATCTATACAAGTCAAATCCCGCTTATGACACTGGTTTGCAAAATGCCATAGACAAAATATTTAAAAAGATGAATGTGTTCATAGTTTTATGCGGCTCTGAAGTTTCCGTAATTGAAGAAATAATCGACTCATCTTCCAAACCGCTTTATGGCCGAAAGACCGCCGACTTAAAATTGCTTCCATTCAATTATATGGAAGCGAGAAAGTTTTTTCCCAATTACACCAACGAGCAAGCATTGGAAGTTTATTCTATTATGGGCGGCATACCGCTGTACCTTTCTTTGTTTGATGACAAGCGTTCGATAAGGGAAAACATAATAAAAAATTGTCTTTCCACAACGGGCTATCTTTTTAACGAAGTTGAAACGCTTTTGCGCATGGAGTTAAAGGAAACATATTTTTACAAGAATATAATGCTCGCGATAAATTCCGGCGCGTCAAACTTGAACAAAATCGCGGACAAAGTAGGAGAAAATTCCGCAAAGGTCGCCAAATACATCGGCGTTTTAATAAATCTTGGCTTTATAAAAAAAGAGAATCCATGCGGCGAAAAAGAAAAAACACGCAACACCTTATACTCAATTTGCGATAATTTTTTCGCATTTTATTTTGCCTTCATCTATGGCCATCAGAATATGCTGAATGGCTTGATTTCGCCCGCGCTTTATTACGAGCGGGAATTTACAAAAGAAAAAATGAGCGCTTTTTTGGGCCACAGGTTCGAATTGGTCTGCGGACAGTACTTGCGCGAAAAATTTTATAAAGGAAAAATGCCTTTTTTTGCTGAAAATCTTGGCCGCTGGTGGGGTAACAATCCTGTCTTGAAACGTCAAGAAGAGATTGATTTGCTCGCCCTTGACGACGACAACGCGCTTTTTTGCGAATGCAAATACACAAAAGAAAAATTTGATGAATCCCAGTTGAAGGATTTGCAAGACTCTTCGCTATGCGTAAAAAGAAAAAACAATTGGTTCACAATATTCTCAAAAAGCGGCGTTACCGCCGGTGTTCAAAAAATCATTGCAAAAAATAAATCTTACAATGTGATTGGCATTGAGGATTTATTTAAAGGCGGTAGATAAAAAGTAGCTAACTCTAGAGTTAGTTACTTTAGAGTTAGTTATTTGCGCTTCATTTTTTTGACACACAATAGTTATTTATTCAAAAATCTTTCAACTAAAAAAGCGACGCTTTCAAAATCATAAGAATCAAGTTTTTGAATGTCGTTAAAAAGATGGTTTAATTGCGGGGTCATTGTCTTGTTTTGATAAGGATCTTTTCCGGTAACCAAGTATTCGACAGAGACGCCAAGAACTTTTGCTATGCGAACCGCGATGTCCGCTGATGGAACGCTGTTGTTGGAAATGCCCAACGAAATTCCGCTGACTGCAAAGCCCGCTTTTTGAGCAAGCTCTTTTCTGCTGATGTTTTGAAAGTTCAATTCGCTTTCAACGTTTTTCCAAAAGGCCATGCTTTACTTTATTAGAATCTTGAATTTTTTACCCATAAAATTTTAATTTCTTGACAAATTCGAATTTCTAGGTTAATATTTTAAAATATGTTAAATAATTTGCTAAAAATTTGATTTTATTCCTTTTTTCATAAGGAGAGACACATGCCAAAGTTTAATAAGGCTTTTGCGATGGCGATTTTATGTACATCGATTGTGTTTGGATTTGCAGCTTGCGGCAATTCATCTAATGCCCCGTCTATGATTTATGTGGTTTCTGGCGGAGGAAGTCAAACAGGCAATGGTGGCTCTGGCGGAAATGAAAAAGGCTCGCAAGAAGAAACGCGCGTTCCGGCAGTTCCTCCTGCAAGCGCGGGAACAGTTGAAATCCGTGGAAAAGAATACGATCTTGTGATATTCGGCTCGTGGCCGCAGACTGTAAAAGCTGATGGCGTGACGGTTGACAAAAACGATTCCAGGAAAGTCGGCGCTTTCACTTATTGCAAGGGAAGCGACGGCGAATGGTATGTTGAGTTAAAGGAAAACGCAAAAAAAGCAGGGTATAAGTATTCTGACGGAACGGATGTCGCGCAAAGTTCCGCTGACAGTTTTAAATGGTTCAAGGTTGAGCCGATAAAATGGCGCGTGCTGACAACAAATTATGATGGCAAAAAATTGTTGTTGGCGGAAAGCATTTTGACAAACTTTTTATTTTATGACATTGCGGATGCATCTGACAGCAATATAAGCAGAACTATAGACGGAAAAACGGTTTATACGAACAATTACAAGCATTCAAAAATTCGCGCTTGGCTTAACGGCTTGAGTTATCAAAAAAGGGCGAGGTCTGCGCATTCCCAATCAACTTGCGATGATTATTTGAACGCAGGTTTTTTTCAAACCGCTTTTACGGCTGGAGAACGAGAGTCAATTGCGACAACAACTATTGACAATAGCAAAAAAAGCCTTTGGGGTTCAAGTCCGCCTGCAAATTATCACACATATGTTTGCGATAATACTTCTGACAAAATTTTTCTTTTAAGCGAGAAAGAAACATGCAACAGCGATTACGGTTTTGGAGCTGAGGACGCTAGTGACAGCGCGCGAATCCGCATGGCGACCGATTACGCCATAGCCAATGGAGAGGAGCTGATCCTTGTGGATGGTTGTGGCGGCCGGTGGTGGAAGCGCTCTCCAAGCGAATGGAGCGGAGATTGCGCGAGTTGTGTTCAATATGACGGCGAGGCCAATTATCTTGTTCAAGTTGATAATTCAGGCGTAGGCGTTGTTCCCGCTCTGTGTTTAAAATAATAGAAATTCAAGGAGGAACATATGCGAAAAATTAAAAACTTTATGATTGCGGTTTTATGCGCTGTGTTCGCGTATTGTATGTGCGCGTGTTCCAATTCTAACGACAGCCCGCCTGTGATTTATATAGTTTCTGGCGGAAATGAAACGGAAACCGTAACAATCAACGGAAAAGATTTCAAGATTGTTTCGTTTGGCTCGTGGCCGCAAACAATAAAGGCCGCCAATGTGTCAGTTGATGCAAGCCAAACAAAAAAAGTTGGTTTATTCACTTATTGCAAGGGAAGCGACGGAGAATGGTATTTTAAGACGAAAGAAAAAGCGTATTCCAGCGGGTACAAGTATTCTGATGGAACGAAAGTCGCGCAAAGTTCCGCCAATAGTTACAAATGGTTCAAAGTTGAGCCGATAAAGTGGCGCGTATTGACTGACAATTATAACGGCAGCGGCAAAAAACTTTTACTCGCGGAAATTGTTTTTCCAGAAATTTCATATTATGACTTTGATGCCTTTAATTATGATGATGTAAAAAGAAACATCGACGGAAAGGTTGTTTATTCCAACAATTATGAACATTCAAAAATCCGAGCTTTGTTAAATGGTTTGAGCTGGCAAACTAAAACAAGTCCAAGCGCTTCTCAGTCTACTTGCGGTGATTATAAAAACAAAGGCATTTTACAAACGGCTTTTAGCGAAGAGGATCAGGCGGCCATAGCTGTGACAGTTGTTGACAACAGCGTTCGTACTACCCTTCCTGACAATTTTGACGACATGTCGGATTCTGATAAAAAATGGTTTGGGAACGGCAATAATTCTCACGCCAGCGATACGCCTACACACGACAAACTCTTTTTATTGAGCGAACAGGAAGTGACAAGGGCAGAATATGGTTTTTCCAAGTACAGCGATGTTTGTGACAAAGCAAGAGTTCGCGTGGTGACAGACTATGCAAAAGCTAGCGGAGCGCCATTAAATACATACGCTGGCAAGAGCGCCGCTTGGTGGTTGCGTTCTCCTTGGCATCTAGATTCTTGCGCGCATTTTGTTGACGGGGACGGCGCTGCGTCTCGTCAGGATGGCGGAGTTAATTTTACCAACGGTTTTGCTCCCGCTCTGTGTTTAGATTAAAGGCTTGTCCAGTGGAAGTTGCGCGAGGAATTTCCCTCCGCTCTTGAAAAAATTCCACAACGCCAATACACTTTCCCTATGGACTTTTACGAACTGGACGCTTTCATCACTCTTGCGGAGACGCTGAACTTTTCAAAGGCGGCGGATTTATGCGCGATGAGCCCTTCAGCCTTAAGCCGAATGGTGGCTAGGCTGGAAGAGGAGGCGGGCGCGTCGCTTTTGGACCGCGACAACCGCAGGGTATCCTTGACCGAGTGCGGAAAAAAGTTTTTGGCCTTCGCGCGCGAGGCGGTGACAAAACGGCGGGGCTTGCTTGAAGAATTTTCAAAAGGAAGCGATTTGCTTTCGGGCGACCTAAAAGTTTACGCCAGCGTCACCGCCTGCTACACTATTTTGCCGCCCTTCATCAAAGCGCTTTCCCAAAAATATCCGGCCGTGCGCTTGTCGGTGCAAACCGGCGGCGAGGCGGGCGCCTTTAACGCCGTAAAAGAAGGCCGCGTCCTTTTGGCCGTAGCCGCCATTCCCGAAGAAGGAAACGCCGCGATAGAATCCACCAGCGTCATAAAAACGCCCTTGATTTACGCGGCCAGCGCGGACGGCCCGTGGACAAAGCTTGACGGCTCGCCGCAGGACATAGTTTCAAGCGCGCCGCTTGTCCTTCCCAAAACCGGCTTGGCCCGCAAGCGCTTTGACAAGTGGACCAAAAGCCGCAATGTCCAGCCAAAAATCGCCGCCGAGACGGAAGGCAACGAAGCGCTTTTGGCCATCGCGCAGCTGGGCCTGGGAATCGCGCTTGTTCCGCGAATCGTTTTGGAAAACGGCCCTTACAAGGGAAAGTTTGTAATCCACGAAGCAGGAAACGCGCTTGGATATTACGACGTCGGCTTTATCCGCAAAAAAGAAATTTCAGGAACGCAAAGCGAGCGCAAAATCATGCAAGCGGTCAACGAGATACTAAACAGCTTTTCTGACAATTTATAAAAAAACGAAAAGTTGACAAAAGTGATGGGAGGGGGATATAATAAAAAGAAATAGGAGATTGCTATGAAGAAAATTACTGTTGTTTTAGCGGCGCTTGCCGTTTCGTTTGCCTTGTGCCTTGGACTTTTTATTTCTTGCGGCGCTGGCGAGGACAATTCCCAACTTGTCGCGGCTTATATTGAAGCCGCCAGAAGACAGAGGGAAGCTGAGGAATATACAAAGCTTATTAGCATCGCTGTGCAATCTAGCGGAGCTGGACATGGGACTATCTCTGAAAGAGAGCAAAGGCAATACTCTGACAACACAAAGCAATATGCCGTCATCACTTTTGAAGGGGTTCCTTTTGATGGACATAGATTTAAATTTTCTGGACTTACTGCGACAACAACCCCTGCTTCTTCTCTTCCCTATCCCAAACTTGAGTTGATCCCGACAAAGACCAATTACTTTACGGTCACTGTTCCAATAGAAACGACAACGTTGTATTTTGATAGTAGCAACGCTTTTGAGTCTCTTAACTAGTTGCCATTGCCGGGCTTGCCCCGGCAATTTTACTTCCGCGTGCTTTTAGCCCCGCGCCACGTCCAAAATAATTTGGACGCACTTGTCGATGCCCAGCGACGAGGTTGACAGGCACAAGTCGTAATGCTTGCTTGAGCCAAATTCGGTGTTGGTGTAATGCGAGCAGTATTTTTGGCGGCGCTTGTCTACGATTTTTATGTCGTCCAAAATTTCTTTTTCGGTCTTGTCCGGCATTTTTTCTTTTTGCAGGCGCGCCGCCCGCCAGTATTGGTCGGCGTGAATGAAGACATGCAGGGAATTGTCAAAATCCTTTAGAATGCTGTTGGCGTTGCGGCCAACGATGACGCACTTTCCGCGCTCGCCAAGCTTTCGGATTATTTCTTTTTGGGCGCTAAACACGCGCTCGTCAAGCGGCGCGTTGTACATGTCGAACAAGCTTTGGGTAAAGCCAAAGACTAGCGGCGGCTTTTCGTCCATCGCCAATATTTGGTTTATGTCTATGTTGGCGTCGCGGGCAGAGCGCAAAATCAATTCTTTGTCGCAGTAATCGTATCCCAACTCGTCGGCCACGCGACGGCCAATCTCGCCGCCGCCCGCTCCAAATTCCCGGCTTATAGTGATTATCTTTTTCATCGCGCCGCCTCACAAAACTTTGTTCAAGAAGCTTATCGTTCGCTCTTGCTTGGGGTTCTTCAAAATCTCTTCGGGCGTTCCCTCTTCGATGATGTAGCCGCCGTCCATGAACACGATGCGGTCGGCCACCTCGCGCGCGAATCCCATTTCGTGGGTCACGACAATCATCGTCATTCCGCCCTTTGCAAGCTCCTTCATAACGGCAAGGACTTCGCCTACCATTTCAGGGTCAAGCGCGCTCGTCGGCTCGTCAAAAAGCATGATCGAAGGATTCATGGCCAGGGCGCGCGCGATGGCCACGCGCTGCTTTTGGCCGCCCGAAAGTTGTTGGGGATAGCTGTGGGCCTTTGAATCAAGCCCTACGCGGGCCAACAGTTTCATGCCGGTTTGGTTGGCCTCTTCCTTGCTCATTTTTTTCAATTCCACCGGAGCGAGCGCCACGTTTTGCAAGACGGTCATGTTGGGGAACAAATTAAAGTGCTGGAAAACCATTCCGATGTTTTCGCGCGCCTTGTTGATGTTGATCTTTTTGTCGCTGATGTTCTCGCCGTTGACGATGATTTTTCCGCTGGTGGCGGTTTCAAGCCTGTTAAGGCAGCGGAGGAACGTTGACTTTCCCGAGCCGCTCGGCCCGATGACTACAAGCACTTCGCCCTGCGTTATGTCGATGTTGATGTCCTTTAAAACTTCAAGCTTTCCAAAAGTTTTCTTTAAGTTTTCTACGTGAATTTTTACTTCCGAACTATTTTTCATTTATCTTAATCCTCCGTTCCAAGGCCTTGGCCGCGCGGCTCAGGCTTACGATTACTATCATGTAAAGAATTCCGACAATCGCCCATGTTTCCAAGCTGCGGAAAGTGTTTCCCGCGATTGTGCGGCCCGTGTTGGTCAGTTCCGGGTAGCCAATTACAGAAAGGATTGACGTGTCCTTTAGCGTTATGATGAACTGATTTATGATTGACGGAATCATCACCTTAAAGGCTTGCGGCAAGATTACCCGCCTCATGCTGGTGCCGTAACTTAAGCCCAAGGAGCGGGCCGCCTCCATCTGGCCCTTGTCGATGCTTTCGATTCCGGCGCGGAAAATTTCCGCCATGTAAGCGCCGCAGTTCATCGCCAACGCGATTGTTCCGGCCTGCAAGGCGGGCAGCCTAAAGCCGTCCACAAAAACTTTGATTCCCTGCGGAACGCCAAAGTAAATGAAAAAAGCCAAGACAATCAAGGGCACGCCGCGAATCGCGTCTACGTAAATAGTTCCGATGGCGTTTAAAACTTTGTTGCGGCTCACGTTCAGCAAGGCAAAAAACAAGCCTATGAGCATGGCGAAAACCAACGCGAACAAGGCCAGCAAAAGCGTGTTGCCCAGCGAGGCCAGCAACATAAAAAGATACGTTTTAAATAACTCAAACATAATAACTTATTTTCCTATTTTTTTTCTTCTTCAACAGGCGGAAGGGAGCAGCAAACTCTAAAGCCCAGGCTTGAGCTTTTTCCGCCCATAGGACTTGCGCTCCTAAAGAATACGTTGCACTGCTCAGCGTCGTCAAGCCAAGAGCCTCCGCGCTTTACATGAACGCCCGTCATTGTGCCGGGGCCAAAGGGATTGATTTGCGGCCTTTTTTCGTATTCGGCGTATTCGTCGTAAACCCATTCGGAAACGTTTCCGCACATGTCGTAAAGGCCAAGCGCGTTGGGCTTTTTTTCGCAAACGCCGTGGGTTTTGATTTCGGAATTTTCGCCAAACCAACCGACTTCGTTAAGGTCGTCGCCGCCGGAATACAAAAAGGCGTCTTTTTTCTTTCCGCCGCGGGCGGCGTATTCCCATTCCGCTTCGGTGGGAAGCCTGTAGCCGTTGGCGGCAAAATCGCAGGTAAGGCGTTTCCAAACCGGGCTTGAGTCTTCTATGGTCGAAAAGTCGCCTGAACTTCCGATTGTGTAGCAAGGCTTTAAGTTCATCATTTTGCTAAGGGCGTTGCAATAACGTATGGCGGCGCACCAGTTTACGTTTTCCACCGGCAAGTCTCCGCCAACAAATTTTGACGGGCTCTTTCCCATTACAAAATAATACTGGTTTTGCGTTATGGGAGCGGCTGACATCTTGAACGAAGTGAGCTCCACGCTGTGGGAAAAGTCGCCGGTTCCCATAAAGAACTTTCCGCCGCCAACGACAATCATGTCTGGAATGGTTTCGGCGACTTTAACGATTTTTTTGACCTCGACAACTTTTTCGTACATTTTTCCGCACCAAGGGCAAAAGGCCATGTCGTCGGTGATGCCTGAATGGCAGTTGGGGCAGGGATGCAAGGCGTGGGGCTTTTCAATTTGCGTTCCGCACTCTGAACAAAACTTGGCGCCCGGAATTAGCAATCCTGAGCATTTTACGCATTTTTGCATAATAAAATCCTTTTTGGTTAAGATGAACTTTCAGCCTATATTATAGCGCATTTTTAATTTTTTTTCGATAAAAAAGCGCCTTGCTCTTCAAAAAAAATTATTTATGCTGTATAATTGAATTAGAGGAAGTGAACCATGAACATCTCTCAAAATAAAAACGGAACGACAGTTGACCTTGTTGTTTCCGGCCGTTTGGACACAAACACCGCTCCGCAGCTTGAAGCCGCGATCAAGCAGGCCGCTGTCGGCTCAAAAATCATGAACTTGGATTTGAGCGCCGTTGATTACATGTCGAGCACGGGCTTGCGCGACATTTTGCTGGCCCACAAAATCATGGGCGGCGCCGGCGGAAAACTGGTCGTAAAAAAGCCTTCCGACTTTGTAATGCAAGTGCTTGAAGCCACCAGCATGGACAAATTGCTGAACATCGAAAAGTAGGAACGGTCAAGGCACGCTTCGCTTAAAGCCTTGACTCGTTCCTTTTGCGGCGCGAATAAAATTATCGCGCCGCAATAATCACGCTTCGTTCACGCGAAGGTTTTTACGAGCGTCAGAATGTTTTTGCCGTCTTGGCGCTTGTACGAAACGCTGTCCATAAATTTCTTTGTAAGGAAAATTCCAAAGCCGCCAAGGCGCCGCTCTTCGATGCTTAGGGTCAAGTCCGGCTCTTCTTGTTCAAGCGGGTTAAATTCCTTTCCCCAGTCAATGAACGAAAGCCTGAATTTTCCGGGCTCGTAAAGCTCGCATTCGATTCGCGCATCGCCCGCGCCGCCGTCGTAGGCGTAATGGCTTATGTTGACGAAAATCTCTTCCGTCACCAATTCAATTTTGTTAAGACATTCCAGCGAAAGGTTTGCCGGCAGGCAGCTTTTGATGAAGTCCAAGACTTGCGGAAGCTTTTGGTCGTCGGCCTCTATTCGCAAAGTCTTGGGCGCGCTTTCCGCGGCGTTAAATTTATCAAGGCCAAAAGCCAGCGCCGTTATGTCGTCCGCTTGTTCCGCGCCGCCTGCAAAGCGTTCCACTTCGGCGTTGACCACGTTTATCGCGTCCTTTGCCGAAAGCGCGGCGGTCTTGGCCAGCGCTCCCAAAAGCAACGGCTCTCCAAAAAGCGCTCCGTCCTTGTTTTGCGCCTCGGTCACGCCGTCCGTGTAAAGGAACAAGCGGCTTCCTTCTTTAAGCTGAATTTGGTGCTGAACGTACTTGCTGCCTTCCATCGCGGCCAGCATTATGCCGCTTTTTTGCTCCAGGAATTTGTAGGTATCGCCGTCGTACAAGACCGGCGGATTGTGGGCGGCGTTGGCAAATTTCATTATTCCGGTTGAAAGGTTTACGCAGCCAAGCCAGCATGTGACAAAAAGGCCTTGCTCGTTTTCCTCGCAAAGCTGCTCGTTGACGCGCTCGCAAATTTCGCTTGGCTCGTATTCCAGCGTGGCTTCGTTGCGGATGAGCGCCTTGGCTATCACCATGAACATGGCGGCGGGCACGCCCTTTCCGCTTACGTCGCCCATGACAAGCCAAAGCTTGTTTTTGCCGGTCCAGAAAAAGTCGTAAAAGTCGCCGCCAACTTCCTTGGCCGGCATCATGCTGGCGTAAAGCTGCACGCCGGGATGGCCGGGGTAAGGCGAAAAGTTTTTGGGTAGCATTCCGGCCTGAATGCCGCTGGCAACCGAAAGCTCCGCGCTTATGCGCTCCTTTTCGCTGGTGACGCGCATCAAGTCCTTGATGTAAACTTGGATGTCGATGCCCATTTTTTCTATTGAGCGCGCGAGCGTTTCAATTTCGTCGTTGGAATGAATCTCCTTAAGCTTGTCCGAAAAATGCGCGTCGTGCGAAGCGAAGCCGTCGGCCTCTTTTGTGATGCTTACAATCGGCTTTACGAATTTTCTGCTGATGAAGGCTCCAAAGCACAAGAAGAACAAGAGCGACACGAAAGGCGCGAAAAGCAAGTCCAAACGCACATAGCCGCGCAAAATGGAACTGATAGTTTCAAGCTGCTTTTCAACGCAAATGACTCCGACTTTTTTTCCGCTGGAATCGCGCAAGGCCAGCGAAATGCGCGTCCTGGCGCCTAAATGGGAAAATATTGAGCTGTCGATTTCTACGCCGCCTTTTTCCATCAAGCGCTTAAAGCGCGCGGCGGATTCGTCCGACGTGTTCTCCCTGTAGCCGGCGTGGTACGGGTTGTATTTGTTGCGCAGCTTTGTGTTCACTACGTTAAAGACGTAAGTTTTGTACTTGCAGTCCGGCATGTCGGGAATGATGACGTACAAAAAGCTGATGTCGGTGTTCTCGGTAAGGTTGGCCAGCTTTATGAGCGTGTCCTTGTATTCCGCCGACTTAAGGCCGTCGCGCGCGTATCGCTCCAGCTTGTCGCCTTTAAAGTAAGACGCTCCAGTGTAGGCGATTTGCGTCAAGAAGGTGTCGTAAGTTTCGCTAAGAATTTTTCTTACGGCAAAGTAGTCAAACACAACGTTCATAAGAAGGCTTGCGAGCGTAAAGACAATTATCGCGCCGTTTATTTTTTTTGTTATCGTTGGCATGGGGAGCGTCTCCTGCCTTTTATACTATCACGATTCGCGCGAATTGGCTAGAGAAAAAAAATCCCCGGCAGCAAAACGCGCCGGGGAAAAATCTGTTCAGATTAGAAAATTACAGCTTGGTGTAAACAACGCCGTCAAGAGTAAGTTTTTTGCGCTCGGCGGAAAATGTCGCGGTCTTGGTAGTGCTGTCAGAGAATTTCAATGTCACTTTGTCTCCGTCAATTGAATAAGTGATATTCTTTATGTCTCTAGTTGTGTCTGCAGATCCAATTTTTTTACAATCCATAACCTGTCCGGTTTTGCCAGAATCGTCATTGAGCAAAACGACTTTTTGCTTGGCAACAGAATTTGCGCCGTCCAATGTCACGGTGGCATTGACATAAACCATATAGCTTCCGCTAGTCAGGATATAATATTTAGCGCCTTTATCGTCTACAAGATCTCCATCAGCGTCAATTTTGAATGTTTTGGTCTTGTTATAAAGAGTGCCTGTAAACTGGCCGTTGGCGATAGCACAGGGGCCGCTTGCAAAATCTGAAACATTATCCTTGTCGTCTTGCTTGCCGTCTTTTAGTTTTTTTAAGGAGCCAATTTGCGTCAAATCAATTTTGTCGTCAGATACATTCAATCGTTCAAATAGTGAAGATATTTCATAATGTTGGTCATTATCATAGTTTACATACAACTTTGACGCAAGATAAGAAGTTACGCTGCTTACCTTTACGGCAGGAATTGTCGCGTCAAATGTTCCTGACGTTGGAACTGTCATGCTGATATCTTTTTTTTCTACAACAGCGGTCAGCAAGCCGTTGTTAAGAATCTTTTCAACTTTCAAAGTTAAAATCGTGTTGGCAGTGCCAATTGCCGAAATATCGCCGGTATAGCTTCCCATATATTTTGGGCTTGTCTTTCCTGTTTCTGTGAATTTCCATGTGCCGCCGATAGATTGCCCTTGCAAAGCCGATATGGCAATGTTTGGCTGCGCGGCTGTTCCAGTCAAAACATAAGTTCCGTTGGGAGCGGCAAGCGTCGCTGTGTTGTTTTCCTTTGTCGTGGTAATGCCTGATGTGACGACTTCGGCTACTTTATTTACAGTGGCGGAATCTGAGAGAGACTGTGTTGTCCCAGAAGGATTGGCAGGAACATAAGGATTGGCAGGAACAGAAGGAGAATCGCTTCCGTTTGAGCAAGAAACAAAGGCGCCGGCAAAAAGCGCAGACGCTGCCAAAAGACCAAAAATTTTGCGTGAAACTTTTTTCACAATAAGCCTCCAAAAGTCTTGTAATGAAGACCACGATACAAAAAATTAAGGATTTAGGCAAGTAGCCGCTCGTGGCTTGGTTTGAAAGACTGCAATGGATATTTCGAGCGGTTTCGCCGCGTCCCTTGGACGCAGCCGCTGGCCGTTACGGCGGAGGACGATTTTCCAGCAAAGAACATTATTTATAAGCTTTTATGAAGGGGCAATCGTTTTCGTAAGCCCAGCGCAAAGTTTGGTTGAGCCTCTTTTGGTATCCTTTTCCGCCTTGCTTTAGAGCGTCCAAAAGGTCCAAGTCGATTTTTGTGTGAACATCGCCCTTCTTCATTTTTACCCATTCAGGGTGAATTTCATACCACGGCTTGAATTCTTTTAATTCCTTTTTTGTCATTTTTGGGATGTCGGAAAAATCCTCGTTCTTAAAAGCGTCCATTTGCTTTTTGCGCTTTTGCGTGAGCGGCGGCAGTTTTTTAACGTCATCTAAGGTCATAGTTACTGTTTTTTATGAACATAATAATATGTACATAAATTTTGTCAAGTTTTTTCAAACAAAAAACCGCCCCCAAACGGAGGGCGGCCTTTGCGCAAACGGCGCGGTTATCCAATTTAGTATTTTTTTATTAGGAATTTACCGTTCAAAATCGCTTCGTTCGAAATTGTCGCTAATTTTGATTTTTTGTTGGCTTTTAGTCGCAGGGAACTAACATATTCAATTTCTTCTTTAGTAGGAAGCCGCCAATCATCGTTTGACGGAGATTCTTTTATTTTCTCAAAATTTTCCAAGAAAAATTCCGCTTCGTTTTTATATGAGCTTTCTGAAACGGAACTATCGTCAACAAAATAACATTTTCTATTGTTTATTCCATTGCAGAACAAATAGAAAAATGTTTTCTTAATCTCGTCTTCTGAATACTTTTCCAAAAGATCAGGATGAATACTTGGCTCTTGATATTCAATTATTTTAAATGATAAAGGATTCTTTTTATCGCCTTTTATTTCTAGAATTTTTGCCAAAGAAATATTTATATGATAAGATAGATAAGATAATTGATTAGATAATAATGAATAATAAAATTGTTTTTTGTCTTCTTCAGCTTTCCTTTCTTCAGCAATTTCAGAAAGTGCTTTAGGCTCAACATCAGTTTCATTCCATGTTTTTGAACAAAATCCTTCGACCTTTATTTCTGGCAATTTGTTCAACCATGAGAGGTCTTCAGCCATAACAAGATTGTTTATTTTTCCATATTTTAGAGAAAGTTCATCTACAACGAATTTTACCTCATTTGTTTCTATAAGTTCCATTGCCTTCTGAGAAATATTCTTCATTTCGTAGAAATTATAATCATCTTTAAATATACAAATATGATGCTTATTACTTTGATACAAAATATTTCCTGTATTGTCTCTTATCGAAAATTTTATTTCATAAAGAGAAGCAAAACCAGCTTCATAAAAATTCCATACATCATAAGGAAGATGAAAAACTTCTCCACTTTTCCAAATCGGAATATCAACAAAAGCAGCTAACTGCTTTCCAAACTGATATTTGAAACAGAAAGGATTTATACGATGTTTGTTACAAAATTGTTCTGAAGCGTAGGTAGTATCGTCGTACAAATTTCCGTCGGTATAATTTTTCCGAACTGCACATCTAGAAATGAGGGCTACGTCATTTACTAAATATTTTTCATTATTTTTTCCATTTTCGTAGACAGAAATAAAAGATCGGTAATGATCTGAACTATTATTCCAGTTGCTTAAGTAGTCCATTTGCCAATCTTTTTTATAAGCAGCGGAAAAACCTTTATTGATAATTTTATCGATTTCTTTAAACTTTTGAGTGTATATGTTATATTTTTTATTACTAAAATATTTTGGTTCTTCTTTTAACTTTATCCTTAGTCTATAATCCGCAGTCTTTTTCTCTCTGTTTAATTCCGTTCGTTCAGGTTTGTCAAAGTAAATCGTAAAAGGGCAATTGTTTGTCCAATAGCGTTCATAATCCTGCAACGCCAATATCCAGTTGTCAACTATGCTAAAGTCGTCAAATTCGCCAAGGCCAGGCTTGCCGTCTTTTATCGCTTCAGAAATTTCAGTCCAAGAATTGTAGGCTTCCTCCGCGTCTTCCGCAGAATCGGATAGCACAGAGTCATAACATTCGCCCAAGGCGGATACCCATTTTTTTTGCGAGATGCATTCCTTTGCTTTTTGCAAGTGGCTTTTAGGGCTTGCGTTTTGTTCTGCTTGCGCGAACAGCGCGCTTGCAAAAAATGCCACGGCGAAAGCCGTCGCTAGTGTTTTTGTTTTTTTCATTTTTCTCCCTCTTTATTACCTAAGAAATGGACTGATTATCGAACCTGCTCCAAGAAGAAGCGCGATGACGATTACTATCAAAAAGCAAAAATGCGCGCGGGCAAAATTCTTTACATTGTGATTGCTGGCGGAAAGCGCCATAAAGATAAGAATCAGCCAGCCGATTATCGGAATGTTGAACAGGATTTCGTATCCAAAGTAGCCCCACATTGAAATTGGCGTGTATTCATTTGGAATGGAAGAGGACGGCTGCGAGCTGGCGCCGTTGTTATACCAATAAGGCGCGGAAGGGTTTGAATCTCCTTTGCTTTCAACAAAGTTATTGTTGCAAACCGGGCATCGGGTTGCGTTTTCGTCAACCGGCGAATGGCATTTCCTGCACAAAAGCTTGTCCGGCTCCGAGGACTTGTAACAAAACTCTTTTCCGTTTTTGCTAACATCAACAAATTGTTCATTTTCTGCGCTCATAATGAGGCCTCCTACGATTTATGTTGTTTATGAAGATTGAAATGTCGGAAGAAATTTCTTGAGCGAAGTTCGAAACAATTCGCTTTTTTTCAACATCAGGGGCTTTTGCAAAAATGTAGTAATTCAAGTTTGTGTAATAAAAATCTATGTCGTATTTTTCATCTATATGTTTTGCGCCGATGCCTGGATTTCCAAAACCTTCGTCTGCATAACCTTTGGGCAATAAAGGGCGGTATTTTTCGGTAATTTTTTCATCCTTAGGCTTTTGTTCAATTTCAAAACCGTAGTCAATGCCATAAATGTTAGACGCTATGTAAAAACAAACATTGCCGTCTGCATTTTCTGTTAGTTTTAAACTGAAAGCAATGTTGCCAATTGCTTTCTCAAAATGATCAACGGCCTTTTCTGGAGATTCTGTTTCGTCGTTGTTATTATCTTCCAAGTAAAAAACATAATCGAATTTATTTTCTTGTTTATCCTTTAGTTCTGCTATCAACATATTCCACCATTCAACATGAAGTTTTTTCATTGTGGCGGCGTTTCGTAAAGTTGGATCAAACAAGCCGGAAATTGTTACACCCAAATTATAAGACCCACTCTCGTTGTTAAATCCAGTTTTATTTTGTGGAGAATACAAATCTTTGCTTAACAGTTCCGCTATATCAAAATAATTTTTCGCAATTTTTGAATAATCTTTAGTATGGTCGCTGGTATAAATTCCAAAAGTTTCGCAAACTTTTTTTGTAACTGCATCCGCTATTTCTTTATCAAGATGCATTTTGACAAGGCCAAGATGGTAGGTCATCTTGTGGATTATTTCTTTTTTGTCGTCAGTTGAATAAGTTTCTTTAGCGGAGAGTCTATTAAACTCCGCCAAAAAATTATGATAAGTCTCTTGCTTCTTTTCAAAAATTTTGGATTTGCAATCGCGTTCGATATCTGCCTTTGCTTGAGATTTTATCAAAACGAATGCGATTGCAATAGTTATGGCGGAACTAAAAAGCGCTCCAACTATTTGTGAACAAACATTGTCTATTTCAAAAACTCTGAAAGCAATCGCTGTGAATACAAGAAAGGCAAACAATGCCGCTATCAGAGTTTTTTGTTTTGGTGAGGACATCTGTGTTTTAATACCTCACATACCAACCTGACACTATGTTTTCGTCTTTGTCAAATTCGAGATAGCATTTATAAACTTGATCCGAATCTTCTAATATACGATAAATTTCATAATAACCAGTTTCCAATGTGCTTCCGCAAATTTTTTTTAAAATTATTTTTATAATTCTTTTTTCGGAAGCGGTTATTTTTATTTGTTGTGTGACGGGAATTTTTGTCGTTCCTTCTATTCCTGCTGCGTCAAGAACTGTATTTTCAATTTTTGTAGAATAGAATGCAAACCCATAATCGTCTTCGCATTCAAATCTGCCGTATGTCGGCCAAAAGTTTTTAAATCCATATTTTATGATTTTTTTGTTTTCGTCTAATAATATATGGTCAACAGAACAGTTATTTGAAAGATAAATTTGCCCCTCTTTCCATTTGTTATATAAATCCTTCATAGGAATTATTGGTTCTAAATCGCAAATGTAATAACCTGATTTTTTAGGAAAATTGCTGTTAGTGATTCTTTTTTCTATATATTCTGTGGTAGAAGTGTAAAACCAATGATTTTCAGGTACATTATATCCTAATTTTGTTATATATTTTTCGCAGTCTTTTTCGTCTGCAAAATAGGCAAATTTATTCTCTTTGTCTATTCTCTTTTCCGCGCAGGAAAAGAACAAGGACATAATAGCTATTGCCGTGATTATGGAAAACAAAACCTTTTTCATAAACAAGCCTCCGTTTTATGATTAACGTTTTTTGCGTAAATCACTTACGCATATAGCCGTAGTATATTACGGCAAATAGCAAAGTGTCAAGTTCGCAAAAAGCGTATATATTAGGATTGATGGATTCAGTTGAATTGCAGGAAATCTTCTCGACAAATTTAAAAAACGCCAGGAATCGGGCCAATTTGAGCCAAATGAAGCTGGCGGAAAAAGCTAATCTTTCGGTTGGCTATATTTGCGATTTGGAAAGCGGCCGCCGCTGGGGAACGCCGGAGACTTTTTCCAAGCTTGCAAGCGCTTTGGACATAAGTCCGTTTGAGCTTCTCTTGCCGTTATCCGAAAATTCTTCTGAAGCTGTTTTGGAGTTAAGCCGCCAGCGAAAAATGTTCGCAAAGCTAAGCGACTCATTGAAAAAAAACATTTCATCCGCAGTCAGCAAGGCGATTTCCGACACCTTGCGCTAGCGGCATTAGGAAAGATGGCTAAATTTTCAAAGCTCTTATGAAATCCAAAGTTGTTTGAATCACGTTTTCCAACGGCAAATCAAGCCAATTTTTCTTTGACTTTTCAATTTGCCGAAGATAAGTTTTATTTGTAAAAATTTTTTCTAGCCGAGCGACAATTTCTTCCTTATTGGAAACATTCAGTTTTTTATCTTCAAAGATGTAACGGCAGATACAAGTTTTTAAGCGTTTTTGATTTATTTTGTTCGAAAGATAACAAATGTCAAACACATCTTTATAGCGCGTTGAAAGGACATCGTGTTTTAAAATAGACTTCAATTTTTCCGCTAAAACTTGCTCCTTTGAATTCATAAGAAGGCTTACGCCTTCGTCTTGAAAGCAAATGTCAAAGCAGCATTCATCTTGAACTATATCCAAGTCTTTGTGAACGCCAATGTCTATTTTGCTTGCAAGAGCAAGACCAAATTCATCTTTTATGCTGATTATAACCCGTTTACCTTTATAATCTTGTTGTTTTAGCTCTGTGATTGGGCCGATTACACCTATTGTGATTCCTTGAACGGTATTAATTTCATCTACAAATTTTCTAATAGAATCGTCACTTATTGATTTTTTTATAAAGTCAAAATCAAGGTCTTGCGTCGCCCGTCTTACATTTTTTGAAAGGTTCCGCATGACAACACCGCCTTTTATTGTGATGTTGTCAGTCAAGCGGCTTTTTGAAATGGCATTCAAAATAATGTCTTGGCAAATTCTTGCTTGAGCGTCAAATTCTCCATAACCTTCATCTTTCAGCTTGCTAATCTCTTCGCGCAAATTCATAGCACTTCCAGTTGAATTGAATTCATAATTGTTTGGTTCATCTTAAAAAGGTTTGCGTATGAAGCGACTTTTTCAAAGTCAATTTCCGCTGTCATTTTTCTGTAGCTTTCTATGATTTCTTTGTAGTAATCAAGCGACAGTTTTGATTTGTTCCGCATAAGCTCGACAAGCATTCGCTCAACGTCGTAAATACGAATGTTGTCGCCTTGATAGTTTTTTTGGACAACGCCTTTGTCAAACAAATCGTCTCTTAAAAAATATTGCTTTATTTTTTCTTCATGAATTCTGGACGCTTCCCTTTTGGTCGCTAGATGATAACAATCCGGAATCACGTCGGTAAGTCCGTGAAAATAAAACGCGCTGTCCATTGTAAACACCGCGTTTGGATATTTAGCGGAAACCACGCTTAGTTCAGAATTGTATTTTTCAGTTGAATAAATTCCGTCGCAAATTTTATAAAGCTTTTCTTCGCGCAAGCGTCGTTTTATTCTGTAATAAGCGCCGTATTCCTTTTTGCACTCTTCGTAGGTTAAAATCAATTTTACGCCTCTAAACTAAAAATACACATAAATATAAACTGTGTGTATTTTTAGTTTAATATGAAAAATGAAAAAAGTCAATAAAAAAACCGCCCTCGGGCGGAGGGCGGCCTTTGCGCGAGTCAGCGCGAAGTCGTTTTCCGGCGCTAATAAAAAAAATCTATTCTCCAAATGTTAGAGATAATCCTATAGATGGCTTGATGTACCAATAGTCGCCTGGTATTAACATGTGAAAATCTTGTTTTCCTACAGGCCAACCATTTTCATTTGAAATGGATATTTTCTGCTCTAAACCTATTAATGGTGTTTCAACAAGAGCGGAAATAAAAAATCCCAAATGTTCGGAAAATCTAAAGGTGGCAGAAAAATCCAACCCTATAATAAATGTCAATATTAAATTTCTTTTAAAGTTAAAAATATTGCTCGAATACGCGATGGAATCATACGAACCAATAATTCCTGACAATGTAATGACGCGTTTTCTGTCGCTTGCAAATGCATATCCAAACCCTATGTGAAAATCATCTTCAGTAGTTATTTCATTATTTTTTTTCAATATGCCTTGAGCGGCTTCAAATTGAAATGTATATCCGTTTGGCCAATATATATGTTGTTCTTTGTAAGACAAATTAAATCCTATAGGATTTTCTTCTCCGCCATCAGCAGTGGATTTTTGTATTATTATAGGGACTCCATGACCGATATTCCTATTTGTTATCCAGAATTCATTTGAAAATTCGTCTTCCGCTTCAAAATTTATTGAATAGTCTTCTGATTCCAAAGCGAAAACATTGGCAGAAAAAATAGCCGCAAATGCAAGAAATACAATTTTTTTCATAGAAACAATCCTAAACTTTTGTCTTTTTAGACCCTACAAATGATTATATCTAATCGATTATTCCTATATTATACATCTAATAAGATTAAATTCAAGTAAAAAGCAATCTTTTTAGATTATGCTTTAAGCATGGGATTTAAGGAAAATTTGCGCGAAGAGATGGAATTTCAGGACATTAAGCCAAAAGAATTGGCCGACAAAACCGGCATAAGCGTGAACACTTTGCGCAACTACATAAACGCCCACGACGCTCTTCCCAACATAGATTCCGCGGTAAAAATCGCAAAGGCCTTGAATACGACTGTGGAAGAGCTTGTGGAAGGCCGCAAAAATTTAAATGAGGCGCAAAAATCAGAGGCCGCTAGAAAATTTCTTTTAATATTCACCCACCTCTCCGATAACGACCAAAAATCCGTAATCGCTTTGCTGGAAGAAATGAAACGGCATTAAAGGCGGGAAATATTTCAGAACTGAAAAAGTATTAATTTATAAAACTTGACAGATAAGCATGTACATATTATTATGTTCAAAAAAACAGTAACTATGACCTTAGATGACGTTAAAAAACTGCCGCCGCTCACGCAAAAGCGCAAAAAGCAAATGGACGCGTTTAAGAACGAGGATTTTTCCGACATTCCAAAGATGACAAAAAAGGAACTAAAAGAATTCAAGCCGTGGTATGAAATTCACCCTGAATGGGTAAAAATGAAGAAGGGCGACGTTCACACAAAAATCGACTTGGACCTTTTGGACGCTCTAAAGCAAGGCGGAAAAGGATACCAAAAGAGGCTCAACCAAACTTTGCGTTGGGCTTACGAAAACGATTGCCCCTTCATAAAAACTTATAAATAGTGTTCCGCTTGACAAACAAAAACCGCCCCCAAACGGAGGCGGCCTTTTGCCGCTCGTGGTTTTGAACGCAAAACCATAAAAGATGTTTCGAGCGGTTTTTCCGCGTCTTGGCAGACGCTGCTTTTTTTATTCCTACTTGAGGTACTTGTCCAAAATCTTTTGGTAAGTTCCGTTGGAGCGGATGTTGGCCAAGCCCTTGTTGAACATGTCAAGCAATTCCTGGTTCTTGGGGTTCATGATGGCGAATCCGTAGGGAGCGCCTTCGCTTTCCATTTCGGCGGGAATCTTGAGCGGGAGTTTGGCTTCCTTGATGTTTGAGGCGATGATCGGAGTGTCTTCAACGCAAGCGTCGCTGTTTCCCAAAACCACGTCCTGGTACATTGTGGGCGAGTCTTCAAAAACGGTGACTTTGTAGCCGTACTTGTCCTTGAGGGAGTTGGCGAAGTCCATGCCGGCGGTTCCGTTTTTTACGGCGACGTTCTTTCCTTTGAGGTCCTCGAACTTTTCAATAGAAGAGTCTTTGGCGACGACAAAAGTTTGAGTGGCGTTGTAGTAGCCGTCGCTGAAAATCCAGCCTGAATCAATGCGTTCCTGCTTGATTGTGGCTCCGGCAATCAAGGCGTCGGCCTGTCCAACCTGAACGGCGGCGACTCCTCCGTCCCAGCCCAATGACTGCAAGTCGTAGGCAAAGCCCTGGTCCTCGGCGACGGCGGCCAAAAGGTCTACGTCGATTCCGACAAACTGGTTCTTGTCGTTTGTGTACTCAAAAGGACGGAAGGCTGTGTCTGTGGCGACAATCCATGTTTTTCCGCCTTTAGCGGCTTTGTTTGATTTTTTAGAGCAAGAGGCCGCTCCAAAAATCATGGCAAGAGCCAACAACGAAATCATAATTTTTTTCATAATGTTCTCCATAAAAATATGAATAAAAAAATATTAGTCATTTAAAGGCCTTGTGTCAAGAACGGCGTGAGCGGGAAGCTTTTTAATTATGTTGAAAAAATTGAAAATTCGCGCTATATTATAATTAAGGAGATTGTGAATGCCAAAGGCGTTAATGGATTTCATGGGCTGGGTTCAGTATTTTGGAATTTAGGAGGAACATATGGGCATTTACTACAGCACAGTTGACGGCGTGGTTCTCACTTTCTCAAAAATTCATAAGAACGGCGTTTTTGATGAAATCGACTTTCGCTTTGAACGACCGAATGACAAAGGCGGATTTGATTTTGCGGAAGGCAAGCTGCCCAACAATATGTTCTGCAAAACTTACGGTTTTTCCGAAGACGAACTTTTTGATTTGGAAAACTACATAAAAAACAACGCTTTTTTGATTTGGGAACTGGCGCGCGAAAGCGCTTAAATATAAACTTTTAGCGATATGCATAAGTTCCGCGCTGGCCTATAACGCAAAAAACGGCGGTCGAATGGACCGCCGTTCCTAAAACTTGCAAAACTTATTTTGGTCAGTCGTTATTTATACTTAATAGCGATGCCGCTAAGTTCGTATGTGTTGAATCTGAAGATGAACAAAATCTTAGTTGTCTGGACGTTGACTTTTACGTTCACAATGTCGTCGGCTTCGGGGTACTCTTTTTTTGCCTTGTTAAAGAGATCCTTGTAGCCTGACAAACCGGCGGATGTCTTTTCAAGTTCAACTCTGCCCAAAACTTGATAGCTAGAAGAATCGGCGGGGAACTGTCCCGCGTCCGATACAAAATTCATTGCCGTGCAGCCGGTCACAATCATGACCAATAGGGCGGCGACAAGAGCCAACAAAGCTTTTTTCATACAAAAGCCTCCTCAAATTAGTTTTGAGTAAGACTATACAAAAAAAAAGTATTTATGCAAGTAGCTGCTCGTGTTTTTGTTTGCAGGGCGGCTCTTCCATAATTCCGCCGGATTTTGTATAATTCCCGCGTGAAAGAAACGCTTTTTTTGTCGGAACCGGGAATCGCCTGCGCGGCTGGAAACAACGCCGCGGACTTTTGGCGCTCGCTTACGACAGGAAGCCAAGACGGGCTGGTTAAAGTTAAGACTCATTCTGGGCGCGAATTTTACGCGGCGAAGATTCGCGAAGGCGCGCTCAAAAAAACTTCCGCCCGCTACGACATGCGCGCAATTCAAATAGAAGACGCCGCGCTGGAGCAAATCGCGCCGGCTGTCCAGGCCGCCAAGCAAAAATACGGCGCCGCCCGCATTGCAGTTTGCGTGGGCTGCTGCGACAATGGCTCGGAGCTTTCCGTGGCCGGCCACCGCGAGTATTTTGAAAAAGGCGCCTTTCCAAAATACTATTCGCTGGAGATTCAAGGCGCCGACTATCCGGCCACATATATAAAGGAAAAATTTGGCCTTGCGGGGCCGGCCTATGTTTTTGCCACCGCCTGTTCGTCCAGTGGAAGCGCGACAATCAAGGCGGCGCAGTTGGTCCAAGCTGGAATCGTTGACGCGGCGATATGCGGCGGCGTTGACGTGGCGAGCGACACAGTTTTATTGGGCTTTGACTCTTTGGAAGCGGTGAGCGAAACAAAGACCAATCCCTTTAGCGCCGCCCGTTCCGGCATCACGCTTGGCGAAGGCGCCGCGTTTTTTCTTTTGTCAAAGGACAAGGATTTGGTCGGAGCAAGTTGCGGCGGCGGTATGTCCACCGCGCCGGGAACTACGACCGGGCTTGGCTCGCCTGCCGCGCCAATCGCGCTTTTGGGCTGGGGCGAAAGCGCCGACGCAAGCCACATGACGGCCCCGCTTGCTGACGGAAGCGGCGCCTTTTGCGCTATGAATGAGGCCTTGACCTTTGCGGGCTTGGACGCAAGCAAGATTGATTATGTAAATTTACACGGCACTGGAACAAGGCTCAATGACAGCATGGAGGCCAAGGCTGTGGCCCAGGTTTTTGGAAGCCTTGCCGCCGCCGTTCCCGCAAGTTCCACAAAGCCGATGACGGGCCACACGCTCGGCGCGTCCAGCTCGGTGGAGCTTGCCGCTTGCTACTGTTCCATCGTGAACAACGACAAAAAAAGTTCCGCCGAAATAAAATTGCCGCTTCATGTTTACGACGGAAATTACGACCCGGATCTTCCCCGCCTAAACTTGATTGGGCCGGAGACAAAATTCAACAAGCGAATAAACGTTTGCATGTCAAACTCCTTTGGATTTGGCGGATGCAACGTAAGTTTAATTATAGGAAAAACAAATGGCTGAAAAACTTTACACATTGCCGCAAACTGTTCCGGCGGAGCAGTTGATCAACTTGCTTCCGCACAAGAGCAAAATGTTCTTGCTTGACCGCTTGACCCAGCACGACACGGACGCGCGCACGCTGGAAAGCGACTCCCTTGTAACAAAGGAGCATATCTTTTATGATAAGGAAATGGACGGAGTTCCGTCGTATGTGGCCTTTGAAATGATTGCCCAAAGCATAAGCGCTTTGAGCGGCGTGACCGGCTACGAAATCGGAAAGCCGCCGCGTCCCGGATTTTTGCTGAGCCTTTTGAATTACACGGCCAAGGTTCCGTTTTTTAAGGCGGGAACTAGCGTCCATGTAAAAATCAAGAAGGTAGACGAGATGGAAGACATTTTGACTTATTCGGGCGAGGCCTACTACAGCGAGATGCCCGGTGAGCCTGTCATCTCTACGATTGTCACGGTTATGGAAACGGACGACCTAAAAATTTTGTATACACACTAGCGGCAACATTACGGCGTTGCCGTTTTGCGATAAGAAATGATTTACTTGCCCGCTCACGCGGGCGGGCAATCGCGCTCGCAACCAAGCTCGCGCGAACAGCCGAACTATAAGGAGTTATAAACTTATGAGCGAAGAGAACGCAGGAAAAAAAGTTTTGGTGACCGGAGCCTCTGGCGGAATCGGCGCTGCGATCGCGCTTGCCGCCGCCAAGGAAGGCTATTATGTGGTCGCCCACTACAATCACGGAAAGGAAAAGGCCGAGGCTGTCCTTGAGCAAATAAAGGCGGCGGGCGGTTCCGGCGAATTGATTCAGTTCAACCTTAGCGACCGCGCCGACTGCGAGGCCAAGCTCAACGCCTGGACGGAAGCCAACGGCGCGCTTTGGGGAATCGTGCAAAACGCGGGCATTTGCCGCGACGCCGCCTTTCCCGGAATGACCGCCGAAAGCTGGGACGCCGTCATCCACACAAACCTTGACGGCTTTTACAACGTGATCCAGCCGCTCGTGATGCCGATGTGCCGCCAAAAGAAGGGCCGCATCATCACAATCGCGTCGGTAAGCGGCGTCATGGGAAACCGCGGCCAAGTAAACTACAGCGCTTCAAAGGCCGGAATCATCGGCGCCACAAAAGCGCTTGCCGTTGAATTGGCCAAGAGAAAGATTACTGTAAACTGCATCGCGCCCGGCGTCATCGAAACCGAAATGATTAAGGACGCGCCGCTCGACATGATTTTGCCGACAATCCCGATGCAGCGCGCCGGAAAGCCGGAAGAAATCGCCAGCGCCGCCGTCTTCCTTCTTTCTGAGGGAGCGTCATACATAACAAGACAAGTGATAAATGTTAATGGAGGAATCATCTAACATGAATAAAAGAAGAGTTGTAATCACAGGAGCCGGAATTTGCTCGTCGCTCGGCGACACTTGGCCGGAAATTTTGACTACCCTCAAGGGCTTGCAAAACTGCGTCGTCCGCATGGATGACTGGGACCGCTACGGCGTTGGAATGAACACGCGCTTGGCCGCTCCTTACACAAAGGACTTGCGAAAGTACGACCGCAAAAAGACAAGGTCGATGGGCCGCGTTTCGCGCCTGGCCTTGCAAGCCACGGACGACGCGCTTCGCATGGCGGGATTGGTTTCCGCCGACGGAGTGGTCGCCGAGGAATTGCACAACGGCCGCACGGGAATTTCTTACGGTTCCTGCATGGGAAGCATGGACGCCAACATGGAGTTCTGCCACATGCTTGAGCACGACGACTGCTCAAAGATGAACGCCACGACATACGTCCGCGCGATGCCGCAAACCGCCGCATCAAACCTTAGCGTTTACTTCCAGATTCGCGGCCGCATCATCACCACCAACACCGCCTGCACTTCGGGAAGCCAGTCAATCGGCTACTCTTACGAGCAAATCGCTTACGGCTTTCAAGACATGATGGTTGCCGGCGGAGCGGAGGAATTGAGCGCCGCCGACTCGGATATTTTTGACACGCTTTTCGCGGCCAGCGTAAAGAACGACGCGCCCAAAACAAGCCCCAGTCCTTTTAGCAAGGAACGCGACGGCTTGGTAATCGGAGAAGGCGCCGGAACCCTTATTTTGGAAGAGTACGAGCACGCCAAGGCGCGCGGCGCGAAGATTTACGCCGAAATCATCGGCTTTGGCACCAACCAGGACGGAAACCACATCACGACTCCCAACCCCGACACGATGGGAAAGGCCATCGCGCTTGCCATCGAAGACGCGGGAATCAGCCCTGACCAAATCGGCTACATAAACGCGCACGGAACGGCGACCGGCCACGGAGACGTCGCCGAGACGACCGCCACCGAAGCCGTCTTCAAGCGCGCCGTTCCAATCAGCTCAACAAAGAGCTACACGGGCCACACGCTCGGCGCCTGCGGAACGATTGAGGCTTGGGTAGCAATCAACATGATGCGCGACGGCTGGTTCCACCCGACGCTCAACTTGACCGAAGCCAACCTTGACCCCGAATGCGGAAAGCTTGACTACATCATGGGAAGCGGCCGCGAGATTCAAACCGACATAGTGATGTCAAACAACTTTGCCTTTGGCGGAGTGAACACGTCGCTGATTTTCAAGCGCGTGTAATGTTTTATAATAGTCATAGCGCTATGACTTGAGGTCTATTCTAAATTTTAGGCCGATGTTTTACCTTAGCGCTATGACTAACATTCAGAGTATAAGGAAAGCCGTTGGTCAAAATGTCAAGCGATTTCGCATAGAGGCTGGTTGGACGCAGGATCTTCTTGCTGAAAGGCTTGGCTTTTCCACTTCTCATATCGCCAACATCGAGGGCGGAAAAACTGGAATCAGCGACGAAATACTTGCCAATCTTTGCAACCTCTTCAACAAAAAGCCTGCCGAAATCTACAATGAGCCGGACATGAAATTTTCAATGGACAAGGAACTTAGGCTTGCCATAAACGATTCTGTAAAAAAAGTCATACAAGATTCATACAAGGAAATTTCCGAAGAAATATTGCGGCGCGTCTCTGGCGAGCTTACGATGCGCGGTTACAATGCCCGCCGCCGCGAACGCTAAACAGTTGAATTTATCCTTATAAAGCGTTATAATGTCGGAATGTATTTAGAAGACCACAAAATCGCGCCGGAAACATTGATAAGCAAAAGCGACGACTCATTTACGCTGGAGTTTTCGCTTACCGAAGAATGTGATTTTTTTGACGGACATTTTCCAGAAATCCACTTGCTTCCCGCCGTGGCTCAAATCGATCTTATGATGCATTTTGCCAAAAAGTATTTTGGTGACAAGGGATACGCAATCGCCACAAAGCGGACAAAATTTGGCGCCCCGATTTTTCCGGGCTACACAGTCAGGCTGAACGTAAAATACAATTCGGAGAAAAATTCTTATGCATACAAATTTACGAATCCCGAAGAAAGCAAAACTTATTCAAGCGGAGCCTTTTCGCTCGGAAATTGACGAAAGATGCGGCAGGCATTTGTAATTCCAGTATACAATCATGGTGACACTCTTGGCTCGGTTGTTGGAGCGCTCGCCCAATACAAGCTTCCTATTTTGGTCATTGACGACGGAAACGACCAAGCCAACAAAGATTGCATCGCCGCCGCCGCGCGCGAATATAACGATGTGACGGTAATCGTAAACAAGCGCAACCGCGGAAAAGGATATTCGGTTTGCCGCGCCGTCAAAGAAGCGCGCAAAATGGGAATCACGCACTTGTTCCAAATAGACGCGGACGGCCAGCACGACACCAAGTCCGCCTGCAAGGAATTTTTGGAAGCCTCAAAAGCCAACCCAAACGCCTTGATTTGCGGTTGCCCGCAATTTGACTCTTCGCTTCCGGCCGCGCGCGCAAAGGCAAAGAAAATCAGCAACGCTTGGACGGAATTTGTCGCGCTGAGCAAGGGAAAGATTCCCGACTCTATGTGCGGCTACCGAATTTATCCGGTGGAAGCCTTTTACAAGATTTGCAAGAGCGCGTGGATAGACAGCCACATGGGCTTTGACTCGGAAATTTTAGTAAGGCTTATTTGGGCGGGCGTTCCCGTGATTTACAAGAATGTTCGCGTGACATATCCAGTCGGAGGAAAGTCCAATTTCCGCGTGGTGCGCGACAACATTCACATTTCGTTCATGTTCGCGCGGCTTACTGTCGGAATGTGCCTGCGCTTTCCTTGGCTGATGGCGCGAAAAATAAAGCAAAGAAGACAAGAAGAGGCGCGATGAAAAAGAATAAAGGCGGAAAGGAATGGTTTGGCGAAAAAGAGGCGTCAACTTCCACAAGGCCATATCGTTTGACATTTTGGTGCCTCAAGCATTTGCCCCGCTGGCTTGTAAATTTCATTACATATTGCGCGGCCCTTTACTTTTTTATTTTTGACAAGCGTTGCCGCCGCGAAAGCTTGCGCTACCAACGCGTCTTGCGCGGCTACAGTTCCACCTTTAAGAAAGTGAAGCCCCTGCGCCAAGTGGCCGCTTTTGCCGTGACTTTGGTGGAAAAGATTGACTGCTGGACAAATCCCGTTCCGTTTGAAAACATTCACTTTAATGACGACGACGTTTCTCTTTTGATCGAACAGTTGAACAAGGGACAGGGCGCTTTCTTGATTGTGTCGCATTTGGGCGACTTTGAAATTTTGCGTTCGCTGGCCAACAAGAGCCAAATCGGAGTCAAGCGCGACAGCATTCCGATGGTTGTTTTTTCGGACATGGACGTTTCTTCAAACTTCACGCAGGCGATGAACAAAATGAGCGCGGGCTACACTTTGAACATGATAAACGTGAACGACATCACTCCCGCCACGATGGAAACTATACTGGACACGATAAAATCAGGCGGCCTTGTAGTTTGTTCCGGAGACCGGCTTAGCAAGGACAAAAGCGAAAGGGTTTTGACGCACGACTTTTTGGGAAAGAGCGCTCCCTTTTCCTACGGCGCCTATGTCTTGGCGGACTTGGTGGCCGCGCCGGTTTATTTTGTTTGGGGCTTTAGGAAAGGAAATCTGGTTTTAAAGCGGGAATGCGAGATGTATGTCGTAAAGGCCAAAAGCCAAGTTGGCGGCGGCCGCAAGGATCGCGACAAGCGGGCCGACGATTTGTGCGCCGAGTACGTCCGCCACTTGGAATTCTTTGCGCAAAAATATCCGTATCAATGGTATAACTTTTTTGATTTTTGGATGTTCCCTAATCAGGACGGAGAAAAAAATGGAAATTAGCAGCGAGTCAAAAATACGCGTAGAGTTTTATGACGTTGACAGCATGGACGTTGTTTACCACGCCAATTACGTAAAATATTTGGAGGTGGCCCGCTGCGATCTTTTGGACAAAATCGGCTACGGCTACAAGCAGATGCGCGCCGCAAATTATGTCTTTCCGATTACCACGCTCAACGTAAAGTACGTCCGCTCGCTGACCTTTGGGCAGACGGCCACGGTCAAGGCCAGCCTTTTGGAATGGGAAAACCGCATCCGCATTAAATATGAAATACGCTCCCAGGACGGCGCGCTTGTGACCAAGGCCGAAACCACGCAAATGGCCGTTAAAATGCCCAAAGGCGAAACTTGCTTTGTATGCCCAAAAGAATTGACCGACAAGGTTGAGGCCATTTTGGCTAAGGGAACTTTTTAGCGGCGGGGCGCTTTATGGTCTTGCGAAAATTTTTTCTTTTTGCCGTGATTTTTTTTGCCGCCCAAGGCCTTTGGGCGCAGGCGGATGGAACGGGACCGTCTTTGGAGCAAGTGTCGGCGGCCTTGGCCAGGAACAAGGTTACCCGCGGCCTTTTTGTTTTGGAACGGACGGCGGCCAACAAGAGCCGCTCGTTAAAGTCCAGCGGAACTTTTGTCATTGCCGCCGCTTGCGGAATTATATGGAAGACAGAAAAGCCCATAAAGGCCGCGCAGGTCATGGCCAAGGAATTCGCGCTGACGGAAAACTCCGTCGGAAAGCGGACAAGGATTAGGGCAAGCGAAAACCCTGTTTACCTTCAAATGGCGCTTTTGACGTCAGCGCTTTGGGCAAACGACTTGGCGGCTGTCCAAGGCGCGGCCGACATCGATTTTAGTTCGGAAGGCGATTCTTGGCAAATGGCCCTGTTTCCAAAGGACGCGGCGGTCGGAGCGGCGCTGGAAAAAATCGTTGTCGCCGGAATTTGCGGGGAAAGCCAAGCTTCTGTCACAAAAATTCAAAGCTTTTTGAAAAACGGAAATTCCGCAAGCTACAGCCTGAGCGGCCTGTCATATGGCGGCTCTTTGACGCAAGAAGAGCGCTCTTATTTTGAAATTCCCTGAAATTCAAAACAAAATGATAGAATTTCCGCAAAAATAACACAAAATGACTATATCTTTTTTTAAAGAATGGCTTAATAATAATAGTTGCGGTATCGATACCGCAAACTTCAAAAAAACAGGAGAATTATTATGAAGAAGGTATTCCTTGCGGCTTGCGCCGCCCTCTTGGCGACATCTCTTTTTGCTGCCAAACCCAAAGCGATCAAAGTTGGAATCATCAACAATGACCCCAACGAATCCGGCTACCGCACGGCCAACGACCGCGACATGAAAGCCACGTTCACAAAGAAGAACGGCTATGACGCCAAATTCTTCTACAGCCTCAAGAACGACGAGCAGATTGCCGCCGCCAAAAAATTCATTCAGGACGAAGTTGACTACTTGCTCATCAGCGCCGCCGGAACATCTGGCTGGAACAACGTTCTTACCGACGCCCAGAACAACGGCGTTCGCGTAATCTTGTTCGACCGCACTATCGACGCGCCTTCAAGCCTCTATGAAGCGTCAATCGTTTCAGACATGGCCCAGGAAGGAAAGACAGCCGTTGACTGGCTCACGGCGCAAAAGCTTCCCGAATACAAGGTAATCCACATTCAGGGCGTAATGGGCTCTGCCGCTCAGATTGGACGCTCAGGCGCCTTGGACGCCAAAGTTAAGGCCGAAAAGAACTGGAGCATCGTCACTCAGCAGACAGCTTCTTGGAACGCCGAGACAGCCCAGCAGATTGTTCAGGCCGTCATCGACTCTGGAAAGAAGTTCAACGTAATCTACGCCGAGAACGACGACATGGCCAAGGGAGCCGTAGCCGCCTTGGACAAGGCCAACATCAGCCACGGAGTAGGCAAAGACGTAATCATCATGGGCTTTGACTGCAACAAGTGGGCGTTGGAGGAATTGCTTGCCAAGAGATGGAACTATGACGGCCAGTGCAACCCCTTCCAGGCTTCTTACATCCACAAGATTATCCAGGACGAACAGGCCGGCAAAAAGCCCGCCCAGAAGACTGTAATCATGGTTGAAAAGGGATTCGACGCCGCCAAAATCACAAAGGACGACGTGAACAAGTACGGCATCTAATTTAGGTTGGATTTGACTCCCACAGGCTTGTTTCTGTGGGAGTTTTTTTTTCAAAAAAATAATTTAAGGAAAAAATCCATGCAGGAAAATTCAGTATTGGAAATGCGCGGAATTTACAAAAGCTTTCCGGGCGTAAAGGCTCTGCAGAACATCGACTTTACTTTGAGGCAGGGCGAAATCCACGCTTTGATGGGCGAAAACGGAGCCGGAAAATCAACGTTGATTAAAGTTTTGACCGGCGTTTACACAAAAGACGAAGGAACCGTCCATGTAAAGGGCTACGAAAAGGCCTTGAACATTCGCTCGCCCCAAGACGCTCAAAACGCCGGCATCAGCACTGTTTACCAAGAAATCACTCTCTGCAACAATTTGACCGTTGCGGAAAATCTATATATCGGCCGCGAGAAGGGCGCTTTTACCAATTGGAAAAAACGCAACGAAGGCGCGGCGAAAATTTTAAAGGAGCTGGAGATTCCGGCGGAACCTACGGCCCAGCTTTCAAGCTATTCAATCGCGGTCCAGCAGATGGTGGCCATCGCGCGCGCGGTTGACATGGAATGTAAAATCCTGATTCTTGACGAGCCGACTTCTTCCCTTGACGAAAAGGAAGTCCAAAAATTGTTCAAGCTTATGCGCGGCCTAAAAGCCAAGGGAGTTGGAATTATTTTCGTAACGCACTTCTTGGACCAGGTTTACGAAGTCTGCGACAGAATAACGGTAATGCGCGACGGCCAGTTGGTCGGCGAGTATCCGGTCGCCGAGCTTCCGAAAGTCGAGCTTGTTTCAAAAATGCTCGGCAAGGCCTTGGACGGCCTTAGCGCGGTCAAGCGGCCGGCGGCCTTTAGTCACGCGATTAACGAAGATCCGGTTTACCAAGCCCAAAACTTGTCTGCGGCCAACGGCATCAAGCCCTTTGACTTTGCGATTTACAAGGGCGAGGTCAACGGCTTTGCGGGCTTGCTTGGAAGCGGCCGCAGCTACAGCGTGCGCGCCATTTACGGCGCCGACCGCGTCACAAGCGGCAAGGTCAAGGTCAACGGAAAGAGCGTTAAAATTTCCAAGCCTCGCGACGCGATGAAAAACGGAATCAGCTACTTGTCCGAAGACCGAAAGCACGACGGAATCATCGGCGACCTTTCGGTGCGCGACAACATCATCTTCGCTCTGCAAGTTATGAAAGGCTTCTTTAAGCCCTTCAGCAAGGCCCAGGCGCAAAAGTTCGCGGAAGAATACATCAAGCTTTTGGAAATAAAGACCGCCAGCGCCGACACTCCGATAAAGTCGCTTTCGGGCGGAAACCAGCAAAAGGTTTTGTTGGCCCGGGCGCTTTTGTCCAATCCGCAATACCTTATTTTGGACGAGCCGACGCGCGGCATCGACATCGGAACCAAAACTGAAATTCAGGAATTGGTCCTTAAGCTTGCAAAAGAAGGAAAGAGCGTGACGTTCATTTCCTCCGAAATCGACGAGATGCTGCGCACTTGCACGCGCCTTGTGGTTATGCGCGACTTCAAGCAAGTTGGCGAGCTTACCGGCGGCGATTTGACGCAAGGAAAAATCATGACGACTATTGCGGGAGGAAACCAATGAGCTCTGCAAACAATTCAAAGGAAAAAATTTTGGGCCTGTTCAAGCGGCAGATTTTCATTCCGCTTGCGGCGCTTTTGTTTTTGATTCTTTTCAATCTAATCGCCGACCCGTCTTTCTTTAAAATCACTCTTGGCCAGAACAGTGACGGAAACCCCGTCTTGTCCGGCTACTTGATTACAATTTTGGACAACGCTTCCGAGCTTGCGATATTGGCGATAGGAATGACGCTTGTGACCGCGGCCTCCGGCGGACAAGATATTTCGGTGGGAGCGGTGATCGCCATCGCAGGAAGCGTTGTTTTGCGCGTCTTGTGCGGCGACGATCCCCGGCCTGAAACTATGCAGGCGCCGATTATCGTGGCTTTCTTAATCGCGTGCGTGGTTTCAATGCTCTTTGGCGCCTTTAACGGAATGTTGGTGGCCTACTTTAAAATCCAGCCGATGGTGGCCACGCTGATTTTGTTCACGGCCGGCCGCTCTATCGGCGCCTGGATCAACAACAACACGCTTCCGATTGTGAACGAACCGATTTTCGGATATTTTGGAAACTACATTCCGGGCATTCCGATTCCGACGCCGGTCTTCATCGCGATAGTTTGCGTGGCCGTCATTATGCTTGTGCTAAAGTTCACCAACTTGGGGCTTTATTCCCAAGCTGTGGGAATAAACGCAAATTCCACAAGGCTCAGCGGCGTTGATCCGCAGCTGATTAAGTTTGTCACTTATGTAATCATGGGCCTTTGCGTCGCGGTGGCCGGCTTTATAAAAGTAAGCCGCATCTCGACGATCAACTATTCTGTAATCGCCAAAGACATAGAGATGGACGCGATTCTTGCCGTGGCCTTGGGAGGAAACGTTCTTAGCGGCGGAAAGTTCAACATGTGGGCTTCTATTTTGGGAGCCTATGTAATCCAATTCTTGACAACGACTTTGTTCAAATTCAATGTTCCGTCGGCGGCGCTTCCGGCTTACAAGGCGATTGTTGTAATCGTTTTGGTTGTTCTTAGCGCTCCTACGGTCCGCGAAAAGATGAAGGCGCTTTCAAAGAAGTTCAAGCAAAAAGCGGCGCCCGCTGCTGTTCAGGGAGGCAACTAATATGGGAAAGGAAATTACTTTGAACAAGCCGCTGGCAAAAAAAAGACGGCCTCTTAGCGACACAAATCTCTTGCTGGTGATTACGGTTATAGTCTTTGCCTTGATGTATTTGTGCGCGATTGTTTTCTTGGGCGCCGGATTCAAGAAGCCGCAAACGCTTTTCAACATGCTCAACGAAAACGCGGCGCTCGTGATTCTTTCTTGCGGCCTAAGCCTTGTTATGATAACCGGCGGAATAGACATTTCTGTCGGAACTCTCACCGCGCTTATTTGCATGACTTGCGCGGTTCACTTGGACTTTAAAGGCGGAAATGTCGCCACGGCGATAGTTTGGGCCTTGGTCATCGGCGCCTGCTTTGGCTTGATTCAAGGTTACTTGGTGGCCTACTTGGACATTCAGCCTTTCATCGTGACGCTCGCCGGAATGTTCTTCGCAAAGGGCATGACCACAATCGTAAACTCAACGCAGTTCAACGTAGAGAACGAGGCCTTTGTCAAATTGTTTGAAACGCGCATTTATGTTCCTGGCGTGGGTTCCGTCAACAAGCTGGGCAAGTGGATTCCGGCGTATGTTGAAATTGGCGCGGTGGTGGCAATCGTCGTCGTGCTTTTGCTCTTTGCGCTCTTGCGCTGGACAAAGCTGGGCCGCAGCTTTTACGCTGTGGGCGGAAACCAGCAAAGCGCCAACATGCTGGGCATCAACGTCCGGCAGACAAAATTTTTGGCGCATTTCATTTGCTCTATGCTTGCGGCAATCGGCGGCTTTGTCTACTTTTTGCATGTTGGCTCCGGCTCGCCCTCGCACGCCGACGGCGCGGAAATGAACGCCATCGCTTCTTCGATTATCGGCGGAACGATGCTTACAGGCGGCGTTGGAAACATTGTCGGAACTTTCTTTGGCGTAATGTCATTGGCCACAATAAAGAACATCGTTTCTTCGTTGGGCTTGGACGACGCCTGGTGGACCAACATCACGGTTGCCTTTATGATTTGCTTGTTCTTGGTGATCCAAAGCGTAGTGCTTTCGCGCAAGAACAAAAAGTAGGAACGGGCAAAGCTGGCTAAAAAATCAGCGTTTGCTTGCGGAATTGCAGCGGCGACATGCCGTTGCTTTTCCTAAAGGCGCGGATGAAGTTTTCACATTCGTTGTAGCCGCATTCCTTGGCGATTTGCTGCACGGTCTTGCTTGTAGATTCAAGCAGGCCGCGCGCTTTTTGGTTTAGAAATTCCCTTTTTTCCTTGTCTGGCGACACGCCAAAGGCTTCTTTGTAAACTACGGAAAAACGGCTTCGCGTCAAGCGCAGGGCTTCCGCCATGGAATCGACGGTCCATTTTTCGGGATGGGCGCGCGCCTGCTCGCGCATTTTGTTCAGGCGCTCCTCAAAAGTCTTTTTGCGCTTGTTTTCGGCCTTTGACGCGCGCGCGGCTTCTGGCGAGCCGGCCGCTTGCTTGGAAGGCTCAAGACGCTCGCCTTTTTCCAAGTCCGCCGCGCATTCAAAAAGGCGGACGAGGCTTTCTTTGGACAGGCCTTCAATTAGCCGGAACAATTCTTGTTTTATGGAGTCTGTTTCCCGCATATTTTTGAAGTATAGCGAATGGCGGCCGTTTTTTCTAGACAAGCGCGGCCTTGACCCATTCCGCAAAAAATAGCGATTATCGTTGCCTAATACGATTTTGCGCGCTATAATGATAAGGTCATGTTGGAGAATGACGCGCTATGAGAAATTTCAAATACGGCGTAAGGCTTAGATGGGCGGAAGCGCTCAAGTTTGTCTTTTTAAGCTTGGCATATGTTTTGTTGCAAGGCCTTACCACTTATATTGGTCGAAATCCGAAGCTGGCGATATACAACGGCGTGGTGGTTTGCTTTCAGTTCCTGACGCTGGTGTTGATGATAAAAATCAACGCAAAGCGGGGCCGCCGCATAAGTTGGGTTTGCCTTGGCGTTTCGATGGCCTTGTTGCTGAATGCCATCGTGGCGCGCCGTTCGCTTATGCCGCTTCCGGGCTTTTTTATGATTTTGCTTTTCGCGTTCATGTCAACGCTTATGAGCTATCAAATCGAAACGCTTGACAGGCGAATGATAGCCGATTATGTGACAAGCCTTCACAACAGCCGCGGCCTTGTTTTGGCGATAAAGAACAAGATTTACAACAAAGAGTCATTTTTTGTAATAAATATAGAAATAGAAAACTTTAAATTTCTTAATGACAATTACGGCTTTGACTACGGCGACGAGTTGCGCAAAGTTGTGACCAAACGAATCAAGGCTGTCATAAAAGGCCACGGCATAGCCGGTTGCCTTGACCGCGCCGGTTTCATGATAATTCTTAACGGAGATTGCGACGCCCGCCAAGTCACGGCGGAAGTCATTCGCGTTGTCGGAGAGAAAATTTCAATCAAGCTTGAAGACAACGAAGTTGACTGCTTCCTTACAGCTTACGCCGGAATCACCGCTTGCCCCAAAGACGCCGCCGACGCGGAAACCTTGATGAAGTACGCCGACATCGCCATGTACCACGCGTCGATTTCCAAAAAAGACAGAATCGTTTTTTACGAGCCTTCGATGGAAGCCAAGCTCAAGCGCCAAATGGAAGTTGAAAGGATAATCAAAAAAGCCTTGACCAACGATTGGTTCCATTTAGTTTTTCAACCGCAGTTTTCGACCGCCGAAAAAAAATTGCGGGGCTTTGAGACTCTTTTGCGCTTGCGCGACGGCGAAGGCAAAAGCCTTTCTCCGGCGGAATTCATTCCGGCGGCTGAAAAAAACGACTTGATTTTGGAAATCACCGAATGGGTTATGAACAAGGCTTTAAAGACCTTCGCGCCGATTGTCAAGGATTCCGACATAATCATTTCGGTGAACGTTTCTTCAAAGAATATGGAAAGCGGAACTTTTGTAGAGGAAGTGAAGGCGGCGCTGGAAAAGGCAAAGTTCCCGCCTAAAAATTTGGAAATTGAAGTCACTGAATATTGTTTGCTGCAGTCCTTTGACAAGACGATAGAAAACATCAAGGCCTTGCGCGAGATGGGCGTCCAAGTCGCGTTGGATGATTTTGGCACAGGCTATTCGTCGCTTTCATATTTGGAAAAACTTCCGATAAACCTTCTAAAAATAGACAAGAGCCTTGTGGACGACATTGAAAAGAATTTCAAGAGCCAGCAATTTGTAAGCGCCGTGATTTACATGGGGCATTTGATGGGCTGCGAAGTTGTTTGCGAAGGCGTTGAAAGCGAAGGCCAGCTGCGGCTTTTGAAAAACAACAAGAGCGATTTTATCCAAGGCTACATTTGGGGAAAGCCGATGGATTTTGAGAAGGCCAAGGAATTGATTTCCGCCTAAGTCCAAGCTTTTGCGACCGCTTGCGTTTGTGGAAACAAAAGCGTTATAATGCGGCTTGGAGTTTTTATGCAGTTCAATTCGATTGCGTTCGCAATTTTTTTTGTTGTTTTTGTTTCCTTGTATTATTTGGCGCCGCGTTTTAAGAAAAACGCCGT
>ONET01000051.1 GCA_900316905.1 uncultured Treponema sp. | reverse complement strand
TTTCGGCTGACTTTGAGCCGGCGACATGGAAGGAGCTTCAGGACGACTTGCGCTGGACGGTTGTGGAAGGTTCCGCAAAACATTCGCTTTTCAATAAGGTTGTGAAAATCGCGGCCAAGACGGGAACCGCGGAAGTGACGGGCTACAAAGACAGCTGGCACTCTTGGCTTTTGGCCTACGCGCCTTATGACGGCCCCATTGAGGATAGAATTGTGATAGCGACTATAGTTGAGGCCGCCAACAAATATTCTTGGTGGGCGCCTTACGCCACAAACATAACGATGCAGGGAATCTTTGCCCACCAAAACTACGAGGACGCGGTCGCGGCTTTGGGCTGGCAATATTTGGTAAAGCAAACGGACCACGCGTCAAGCGATTCAAGAGAGTAGGGTAGTATGAAGGTTAAGATATTCAAGCTTATAGACATCACGATGCTTGTTTGCGCTTTGCTTTTGACCGCGACCGGAATATGCTTCATTTATTCAAGCGCGATAAACCAGCAGGGCCAATTGGTGACAAACGAATATACAAAGCAAATTGTTTGGGCCTCCTTGGGCCTGGTCCTTATGGTTGGCGCGGCGTTTTACGATTACCGAGGCTTTGAGCGCTACATAACGATTTTGTTTTCCACGTTCATCTTGCTTTTGATTCTTACGCGAATTTTTGGAAAGACGGTCAACGGCGCGAAAAGCTGGCTGGGCGTTGGCTCTTTTGGAATCCAGCCGGCGGAATTTGGAAAAATCATTTACATACTTTTTTTGGGCTGGTACTTTCATAAAAGCGAGGATTTTCAAGAACGAAAGCGCTTCGGCTTGGCGCTTTTGATAATGCTTGGCACTATGGGCTTGATTTTGATTCAGCCAGACTTGGGAACCGCGAGCGTTTACATTCCCATTTTCTTTTTCATGTGCTTTGCCGCCGGCGTTCCCTTGCGTTACATAGTTTTTTGCCTTTCGTTTGGAATGCTTACGATTTTTGTGGCCATTCTTCCTGTTTGGCAGGAACAAATCGCGCGGCACACTTACGCCGTCTTGAGCATTCTTACCGTAAAGAAAATACGGGCCTTGTTCACGGCCGGCTTTGGAGCGATCACGGTCATAGGCCTTTTGGGAAAACTCTTCTTTAAGCGGAACAAGTATTATTACTGGATAACTTTTGTCAGCGCGATTATTTTTGGCGCTCTCGTTTGTTCCGTCGTAGTGTCAAAAGTCCTAAAGCCTTATCAAATTCAGCGCTTGATAATTTTCCTTGATCCATACACGGACAAGCAAGGCTCCGGCTGGAACATAATCCAATCAAAGACGGCAATCGGCGCCGGCGGCTTGTTTGGCAAAGGATTTTTGCGGGGGACGCAAAGCCACTTGCGCTTTTTGCCGGAACAATCCACAGACTTTATATTCAGCATTTTGTCGGAAGAAGCCGGCTTTTGGGGAGGCTTTGCTGTCTTCGCGCTGTATTTTGTTTTGATGTCCAGAATGATTTTGATAATACGGCGGACTACAAACCATTACGGTTATTACGTGGCTTCCGGCATTCTTGGCTTGTTTTTCTTTCACTTTATGGTCAATGTCGGAATGGTCATGGGAATAATGCCCATAACAGGAATTCCGCTTTTGTTCTTGTCTTACGGCGGCTCGTCCATGTGGACGGCGATGGCTTGCATTGGAATAATGATGAGCGTCAACTACCGCCACTTTGCCTTCATGCACCAAGAATAGGAACGGTCAAGGCACGCTTCGCTTAAAGCCTTGACTCGTTCCTTTTTCGACGCGAACAGGATTGTCGCGCCGAAATAATCCGCTTGCAGGCGCGCTTGCGCTTAAAGCCTTGACACAGGCTTTTTTCAGCGCGATAAAGATTATCGCGCTGCAATAGTCCTCACAAGGCGCGCTTGCGCTTAAAGCCTTGACAAGCCTCTATTTCAGCGCGATAAAGATTATCGCGCTGAAATAATCCGCTCGGATTACATGCAAGCAAGACCAAAAACGGATTCTTCGAGCGGTTTCACCGCGTCTTTCAGACGCTGCATGACTGGCCAAGGCAGGCGCGCTTGCGCTTAAAGCCGCGCTTTTTGCCATTTATTTTACTTCCCATAACGCATATTCTGTCTACCACGACGTGCCATTTGGCCTTCTCCCTTGCTTTTTTGCAATCGCCTTCCTTTTGTTTTTGTCAAAAAAGCGTTTTTTTATTTGCTCAAGGGCTTGAAACATTTTTTAAAATCTGATAGTATATTTTCTACACATCGGGCTATAGCGCAGCTGGTTAGCGTGCTTGTCTGGGGGGCAAGAGGTCACCGATTCGAATTCGGTTAGCCCGACTTAAAGCGGTTGGTTTTCCAACCGCTTTTTTTATTGAGGCGCGATAATTATATTCGCGCCTCAAAACGGCCGAGTCAAGGCCTTGAGCGCAGCGTGCCTTGACCGGACGTATTGCTGTGCAAAAAGAACAAGGCCTTGAGCGAAGCGCGCCTTGACAAAATAAAAGCGGGCTATCGCGGGGGTATGCTTGTCATAACCCCGGCGAAAGGCGCGAGTCAAGGCCTTGAGCGAAGCGCTTTCCGAACAGGGCCGCGCTTGCGCGAAATCCGCTCGAACAAACGATTTTTGTTGTTCATGTAATAACACGAGCGGACTATGCCAATCGTTCCAGCATCTCGGACAAAAAGATTCCTTTTTCCTTTAGGCCGATTTTTCCAGTCTGCATGATCACGACATTTGGCGCCTTCGCGTCAAGCGAAATGACGCCAGGATTTTCCCTTATCAAGTTCATAAGCTTGTCAACGCTTATGTCGCTGACCTTGCTAAATTCAATGCGGGCCGCGCCGTTCTTTTCCTTGATGGAACTTACGAAAAGCGAGGCCGCCAAGACGCGGATTTCGGCAAGCGTCAAAAGGCTTGTGACCTCGTCGGGAACAGGCCCAAAACGGTCCAACAATTCGCTGTAAACGCCGTCGAGCTCTTCCCGGCTCACTACGCCGGCGATTTTTTTGTAGATTTCCATCTTGACTTGAGGATTTGAAACGTAGCTGTCTGGAATGAAGCCGGTGTATTCAAGTTCCAGCAGAACCTCGTTTTGAGGAACGTATTCCTTTTGCGCCGTAAGCCGCTCGACGGCTTCATTGAGCAGGCGCAAATACAAGTCAAAGCCAACGGAGTAGACGTTCCCCGATTGGTCGCGGCCAAGCAAGTTTCCCGCTCCGCGCAGCTCCAAGTCTTTCATCGCGATCTTAAAACCGCTTCCAAGCTCGGTAAAGTCGCTTATAACTTGCAGGCGCTTCATGGCCACTTCGCTAAGCGCGCGGTTTTCTGGATAAAAAAGATAGGCGTACGCCTTGCGGTCGCTGCGCCCTACCCGCCCCCGCAACTGATACAATTGCGAGACTCCGTACATGTCGGCGCGGTCAATTATGATTGTGTTCACGTTGGGGATGTCAATTCCGTTTTCAATGATTGTTGTGGCGACCAGCACATGAAAGCCGCCCATCTTAAAGCGGCGGAAAATATCGTCAAGCTCGTCGCTGGTCATTTGCCCGTGCGCCGTGTCAATCAGCATTTCAGGAACAAGGCGCTCAAGCTTTCTTTTTGTTTCTTCCAGGGTTTCCACGCGGTTGTGAAGGTAAAAGACTTGGCCGCCGCGTTCGACCTCAAAGCGGATGGCCTTGGCGACGCGCTCCTCGTTGTATGGATCTATGACGGTCTCTATGGCCTGGCGGTTTTGAGGCGGCGTTGTCAAAAGGCTCATGTCGCGGATTTTCAAAAAGCTCATGTGCAGGGTTCGCGGTATAGGCGTGGCGCTCATGGAAAGACAGTCTATGTTGTTCTTCATAACCTTAAGCCTTTCCTTGTCCTTCACGCCAAAGCGCTGCTCTTCGTCGATTATCATAAGGCCCAAGTTCTTGAACTGCACGGACTTTTGGATTATCTTGTGCGTGCCTATCAAAATGTCAACGGCGCCTTCTTTTAGCTTTTCCAAAATCTTTTTTTGCTCGGAGGCCGGAACAAAGCGGCTTAGCATGGCGATGGAAACAGGAAAATTCTTGAATCGCTCAAGGCAAGTTTCGTAGTGCTGTTCCGCCAAAATGGTCGTGGGCGCCATAAAGGCCACTTGCTTTCCGCCCAAGACGGCCTTAAAGGCCGCGCGCATGGCGATTTCTGTCTTTCCGTAGCCCACGTCGCCGCACAAAAGCCTGTCCATGGGAACGGGCTTTTCCATGTCGGCCTTGACTTCTTTGGTCACGTTGATTTGGTCAGGCGTGTCCTCATAGGGAAAGGCCGCCTCAAAGGCCGTCTGCCATTCCGTGTCCTTTGGGAAAGCGTAGCCGGCCGAAGCTTTGCGGCGGGAATACAAGTCTATCAGCTTTTGCGCCAGCTCTTCCACCGCCTCTTTCACGCGGCTCTTGCGGTTTTCCCACGCCTTGCTTCCGATGCGGTCCAAGCGGGGGGAATTTCCTTCGCTTCCTATGTAGCGCTGGACAAGGTTGGCTTGCTCTATGGGAACAAAGGCCACGTCTTGGTCGGCGTACTCAAGCTTTATGTAGTCCCTCTCCTGCCCCGCGCTTTTGACGCGCTCTATGCCTTTAAAGAGGCCTATGCCGTAATTTACATGAACGACATAATCGCCGGGGGTAAGCTCTACAAATGTGTCGATGGGAACGCTCTTTGCGCTTTTTATCGAGCGCGGGGCTTTTTTGCGCCTGCCAAAGATTTCGTTTTCTTGAATCACAAAGAGCTTTATGTCAGGAACCAAAAAGCCGGCGGATATGGCTTTGGGAATCAGCAGCGCGGGGCGTTTTGCGTCTTGGACCGCGTCGGAAAGAATTTCTCCGATTCTTAGCGCCTGGTTTTCGTTGTCGGCGTAAACCACGATGTCGTAGCCTTCCGCCTGCATGGCCGCAAGCTGTTCCTTTAGGTAGTTGATGTTGCCAAAAAAGCTTCTTGAAGGCTCAGTCTTTAGCATAAAGCTTTTCGCGGCCATTAGGCCGGACGGGCTGTTGTCGTCCTGCCCCTGGGCCTGCGTGTGAAGGCTCCTGAACATGACAGCGCGGCCGGCCTTTTTTAGAAGGCCTTCAAAGTCCAACAGAGCCATTTGCGGCGGAAAGCAAGGCAGTTCCGGACGCGCCTTTCTGTAAAGCGCCGACCATTCGCGCAAAAGGCTTTCGCGCGAGTTCAGCTGGCGGTCAAAGTCTATGAAAAAGACGCTGGCTCCAGGCGCCAGACAGTCCAAAAGGCTTGAGTTGAACAAAAGCGGATAAAAGAGTTCCTCGCCTTCGCAGGAGCCTTGAAGCTCAAGGTCGTCAAGCAAGCCTTCGAGGACTTTTTTTGCCTTATCGGTGAACGGAAGAAAAAGCCCTTCTCTTTCCTCGAAAGTGTCTGAACTTGTATCTTTTTGTAGACTTTTATCCTCGAAAGATTCTGAACTTGTATTATTTTTTATACATTTTTCTTCGTGTTCCTTGATTTTTTCCTTCAAAAATTCAACTTCATCCTGCCCAAAGAGAAATTCCTTCATCGGAACGACAAGGGCGCTTTGGACTTCCTTGTCTGTGGCCTGTGTGTCAGGATAGAAAGTCTTTATCTTTTCTATTTGGTCAAAGTCAAATGTCACGCGAAGGCCTGTCGAGCCGCCCGGCAAGACTATGTCCAGCACTTCACCGCGCAGGGCGAACTCTCCGGCCACGCTGGCCTTGGGAACCCTAAAGTATCCGATCCGGGCGAGGCTTTCGCCAAGACGGACTGTGTCCACGCTTTGCCCCTTTCTTAGAACGATTGTGGACTTTCTTAAAAAGTCCGGCGACGGAACCGGCGAAAGAAAATCCTTGAGGCAAACGATAAAAACGCGCGCTGTCAGTTCCGTGGGAGAATTCTTGCAAAAGAGCATGCGCGACAAAAAAGCCGCCCTTTCCCCAAAGACCGCGCCGCCTTTTGGAGCCGGCCTGTAAGGAAGCGTTCCCCAAGAAGGGAAAAAATAAATTTCCGCGCCCTCGCAAGCGCTTTCAATGTCCTGCCTTATTTCCAGCGCGTCGTGCTCGGTGGCCGCCACAAGCATAAGGTCCATGCTTCCGGCTTGCTCTTGGCTTGTTCCGTATTGGGCGGCTTGTATCTTTCTTGCGCGCGCCTGCTCCAAGTAGGCCGCCGAAAAAAAAGCCGCTAGCGAGCCGTCTAGGCCTTCTATTTGCGCCGGAAAAGAATCGGGCGAAGAAAATTCGCCCAAAAGAGCCTGGAGCTCTTGCCATTTTTTCAATTTGTTTGTTACTATATTATCTAATGAACGCATAAAAAATTCCGATAATGATATATAGGAGTTTCCATGAAAAAGTCTTTCTTGATTATATCAGTTTTGGCGCTCTTTGCCCATAGCGTTTTCGCTCAAACTGAAAAAAACATTGACAAAGATAGGCCCGGCTATTCCAACGCCAGCGTGTCGATTAAATTCTTTGACAGGACGATGTACTACCCCGGAAGCGCGGAGGACAATCCGATTTTTGTCCATGTGACAATCAAGAACAAGGGGCCGGAGACGCTTCGCTTCAAGCTGGCCGACGACAGAATGTTCAGCGTGGATTTTTCAGCCTTTACTGTAAAGAACACGCGGCTTGAGCGCACGGACGCTTTGATAAGGAAGCGCACGACAAACCAAACGGTTTACTTTAGGGAGATTTCCTTGGAGACCGGCGAGGAATATTCTTTTGTTGAGAACGCCAAGAATTTCTTGCGCTTTGACGAGCCAAGCGTTTATTACATGGAACTGGTCTTCTATCCCGAGCTTTACAAGTCTAGGTACATCGAGCTTAAGTCCAACCGCCTTACGCTTGAGGTTCGCCCCACTCCTTCGGCCGCCGCGTCAAGCTTCATTCCTGTCGCCGCCGGAACCGCGGAAATTTTGCAGCCCGAGCAAATCTCTCCCGACAAGGTTGTCGAGCAAACTATCGTGGCGCGCCAAAAGTCTTTGTGGGACCAATACTTCCTTTACATGGATTTGGAGGAAATGCTAAAGAGCGATCCTTTGCGAAGGAACAAGTACGCCGCTTCTTCCGCCGAAGACGGAGAGAAAATGATAAACGACTTCAAGGCCGCCTTGATGTCGGACACAATCGAAAAGGACATCGTGGCGATTCCCGAGCGCTTTGAAATAAAGCGCACCGACTATTCTCAGACGGAAGGAACTGTCACCGTCCTTGAATGGTTCAAGTACAAGAACTTTTATGAAAAAAAAGAATACATTTACTACGTCCGCCAGCGCGACGGAATTTGGCGCATCTACGGCTACGGCGTAAATAATTTGGGAACGGAATGAAAGCGCTTTTAATTGCGGAAGATCAAAACACAATCGACTCAATCGTTCCGACCGTAAGGCAGGCCGGAGCCGAGACCATCGTTTACCGTTGGCTTTTAAAGGCCTTGGACAACGTTGAGGAAATCGCTCCTGACGTTGTTGTCATTTCCACCGCTGAGTATCCGCGCCACTGGAAAACTTTCGTTCAGTTTACAAAAAGCGGAATTGGCGGAGTCGTTCCAAGAGTGATTTTGTACAATTCGCGCCCGATGAATGACGACGAAAAGGAAAAGGCTCGCTCCCTTGGCGTTTACGGAATGTTCAGCTCGCTTGATGAAAGCGGCTTGGAGGAACTCAAAAAGTACCTTAGCGGAAAGGACAGCGAAGGCTTTTTGCTTTCTGGCGGAAATAAATTTGAATTTGTCTTTACAAATCCCAAAAACGGATCGCTTGTCACTGGCGTTGTAAAAAACTATTTCGCCTCCAAGGGAACGATGGAATTTGCCTGCGACGTTCCAATGCGCGTAAAGAACCTTCAGGCCGGCGACGCGATAAGTCGAGCCACTTTTGGACAGAACAAGATTTACAAGTATGTCGGCGCGAAAGTTTTGTCAAACGACAAGACGCTTGAGATAAAGCTTACGTAAACTGGACTGTTTCTATGGCTCAAAGCAAAAAACAAGCTAAATTCTTTTGCGAAAACTGCGGCGCCGAGGTGGCGCAAAACGCCCGCTTTTGCGGAAAATGCGGCCGCTTTTTTTCGTCGGTCCGCTGCCCTGTTTGCGGAAAAACCGGCTCGTCAAACATGTTCGCAAACGGCTGCCCTTCCTGCGGCTACGGATCAAAGGAACAGCCGGGCGGCGTGGCCGGAATGAGCGCCGCGGAGCAAATGAAAAGAGCCGCCGACAAGAAAGGCCACTTTTACGTCCACAAAAAACATTCTTCGACAAAAAAAATCGGGCGGCCCCGCGGAGACGGAAGCCTGCCTGTTTGGATTTACGCCGTGACCTTCGCCGCTCTTGCTCTAATCATCGCCGGCGTCGTTCGCTGCGCGCTGTAGTTGTTGCCTACGCGTCGCGAGTTTTAACGTTTTTCCGCGAAGCGGAAAATTTGAGCATTGCGAAAAAGTTAAAACTCGACAATTTAACAAAAAAGCCCCGGTCAGGGGCTTTTTTTGTTAAATTACCATATTCATCGCGGCGCGAACTTCTTCTAGCGTGGCCTGCGCGATTTCGCGGGCTTGCTTTACTCCGTCCAAAAGGACTTGCCTGATGTAGTCGGGATTGGCCTCAAGCTTTGCGCGCTCGGCGCGAAGGGGGCGGAGCTTTTCGTTTATCGCTTTTGTAAGCTCGGCCTTAAGCGCTCCGCCGCCGCCGTCTCCCAAGCGCTCGGCAATCGCTTCGGGCGCCTCGTCAGTGCAGAGCGAAATCAACTGCAAAAGGTTCGCGACTTCGGGGCGATTCTCCGGATCGTATGTGATGTGGCGGTCGCTGTCGGTCTTGGCCTTTTTTACCAAGGCGGCGGTTTCGTCCTCCGTGTTATGAAGGAAAATGCAGTTGTTGAGCGACTTGCTCATCTTGGTCTGGCCGTCCAAGCCCTTTATCAGCGGAGTCTTTGCAAGGAGCGCGTAAGGCTCCGGGAAAATCTCCTTTCCCTGGCCGTACTTGTTGTTAAAGCGGCGGGCGATCGTTCGGCTTATCTCCAAGTGCGGAAGCTGGTCTTTTCCCACAGGAACGATGTTCGCCTTGCAAAAAAGGATGTCGCAGGCTTGGTGGACGGGATAGGTGTACATTCCCTCATTGACGCCCTGCTTAAAGCCGCCAGAGTCCTTGGCCTTTTGGATTTCGTCCTTTACTGTGGGATTGCGGGCCAGTTCCGAATTGCTTACAAGCGTAAGGAACGGCAGCATAAGCTGGTTTTCTTCGGGAACGTATGAGTGCGGAAAAATCACGACGTCCTTTCCGGGCTTGATTCCGGCGGCAAGGTAGTCGATGACCAGCTGCTTTGTGTTTTGCGAAATCTGGTCGTAGGCGTCGTGGTCGGTCAAGACCTGGTAGTCGGCGACCAATATCATAACCGGAACGCCAAGGTTTTGCAGGCGCACGCGGTTTTGAAGGGAGCCAAAATAGTGGCCGATGTGAAGCTGGCCTGTCGGCCTGTCGCCGGTAAGGACGCGGTATTTTTTTGGATTAACCTTAATGTCCGCCTCAATCTCGCGGCTTTTTTTTAGCGCGGCCTCGTAAGTTCCGCTCAAGTCAGAATATTCAATCTCGTCTTTTGCCATTTTTGTTTCCTAAAAGTTTTTTTATATAATACTTCATATAGATTTTTTTTTCAATAAGTGGTAGTGTTAAACACAATCAAAAACGCTCCCAGTCGCGGCTGCAGCAGACGGAACCGCTAGATATCGTCGCTACTCGCTGTCTGCGTCTTGAAACTATTTACGCTGCCGCTGTCGCGGCAGACGCAGACAGAGAGTTTCCGCCCGCTGCCCCGCTCCTTCGCGCGTTTTTTATCATGTTTGCGCAACCCTGATTGCGCAAAAAATGGGAATTATGACTAAAATAGATTTTAAAAATTGGCTCGACTCGTTCTTGAACTTTGAAAAGCTTCCGACCAAGGACATTTTTTGGCTGGACACGATAGAATGGCTTTGCGGCAAGTTCAACAATCCGCAAGAAAGCGCTCCCTGCGTCCACGTTGCCGGAAGCAAGGGAAAGGGCTCGGTGTCAAGAATGGTCAGTTCCATTTTGACTGCAAGCGGAAAGAAAATCGGCCTCTACACTTCCCCCCACATAAAGGACTTTTACGAGCGCGTTTCGGTTAACGGCGCCTTGATGGACAAGGCTTTGTACGAGTCTTGCGCGCTCGAATTGCAGGAAAAAATCGACGCGCTAAAAAACGGCGAGCTTCCTTCAAACCGGCAAATCACTTGGTTTGAGCTTGTGACTGTCTACGCCTTTTTGTGCTTTAGGGCGGCAAAGACAGACGCCAACGTTTTTGAAGTGGGCTTGGGAGGCCGCTTGGACGCGACCAACATCGTCCGTCCAAAAATCGCCGTCATAAACACAATCGAGCTTGAGCACACAGAATTTTTGGGCGACACGCTGGAAAAAATCGCCGCCGAAAAAGCCGGCATCATAAAAGAAAACACGCCCGTCCTTTGCGCGGAGCCTACAAGCGCGGGCGTTCGCGCGGTATTTGAAAAAGCCGCCGCGCAAAAAAACGCGTGCCTCTATTTTGCCGACGAGCTTTTGGAAGGGCTGGATTATTCTTACGAGAAATGTTTGCAAGACCAAAACGCCGGCAGCCGCGACGCATTGCAAGCCCAAGATGCGGCGGCCTCAAACGATTTTGGCCGTGAAAACGCCCAATACTTTATGAACGTCACCATGCGCTCAAAGATTTTTAGCCGGCCGTTAAAGGCTAAAATGCGCCTCTTGGGAAGCGTCCAGGCCCACAACGCCTTTTTAGCCGCGGCCGCCGTACGGCTTGCCTTCCCGGAAATCGCTGAAGAAACAATCGAGCGCGGCTTGGAAAAAGCGGCCCTTCCCGCGCGCTTTCAAACAATCGCGCTTGGCCAAAATTGTTCGCAAGACCAAGAAGCGGCCGCTTCAGCCCTCCTTGTCCTTGACGGCGCGCACACGGTCCACTCAATCGAGGGAACGATGGAAACATTCAACGCGCTTTTCGCAAACGACGCGCGACCGCGCCGCCTCCTGTTCGCCTGCGCCGCCGACAAGGATGTGGTCCATATAGCGCCGCTTTTTAAGGACAAGGCGGGCCGCCCCATTTTTGAAAAGATTGTGATTACAAAACTGAATTCGGCAAAGCAAAGCGATCCGCAAAAAGCCGCCGCCGCCTTTAAGGAAGCAGGCTTGAATTACCAATTGCAGGAAGACTATTTGGCGGCGATAAAGGATACAGTCGAGGCCGCGAAAAAGGACGGCGCGATACTGCTTGCCACAGGAAGCTTTTACTTGGCGGCGGAAATTTTGGCGGGGGAAAAGGTTTGAGGAAACTGTTTAATTTCCTATGCAAAAAGCGGAAGTTGTGATATAATAAGGGAGTTGTAAAGATTCCAACTTGACAAAGCGCGGCTTTTTGCGCAAAAATATTTTATGCGAGATTATATTAAAACAACCGGCTTAAATTCCATTCGAGTTAGAACTTCATTAACAATAATATTGGCGACTGTATTGCTTCCTATTTTGATTTCCTTGATAGCGCTAAGCATTTTCACGCAGCACACAAGAGAATCGCATTTAAATACCGCCAAAGGCGTCGCGCTAATCGCATCAAAGTCGATTGACGCAGATTCTGTAGAAAATTACAAAACAGAGGGAAGAAGCGCAAATGGTTATGAAGAAACTTTTAATCGCCTTTCAATCCTTCAAAAAAGCATTCCCGACATCAAATATCTTTATGTCTATCAAATTAGAGAAGACGGCTGCCATATCATTTTTGACACTGACGAAGAGAACGCGGATTATGAAGTCGACCAGCTTGTAGAATTTGACCCTTCATTCTTGCATTTAGTGCCAGATTTGCTGCAAGGAAAAGAAATCAAGCCGCTTGAATCCAACGATCAATACGGATGGCTATTGACCTATTATCAACCGGTTTTTGACTCAAACGGAAAATGCCAATGCTATGTTGGCGTCGACATTTCAATGGAGTTGTTGAGAAGCTATAAATTGCAGTTTCTTTTAAGAACAAACATATTATCTCTTATTGCAATCCTTATAATGTTCCTTTCAACAGTTATGCTCACAACAAAAACGCTCGTAAATCCGTTGAAGGGAATGACTGACTGCGCTTTGGAATTTGTCAGCCATAAAACAAACATTGGCGGAATGAAAAACTGCATTTCAAAAATAAAGAAGCTGAACGTTCACACACATGACGAAGTTGAAAACCTTTACATCTCTTTCACAAACATGACGGAGACTACGGTACAGAATTATATTGACATAAACAAAATGCAGGAAGAGCGCATTCAAATCATGCAAAAATACAATACTGAACTTGAAATGAAAGTTGAAGAAAGAACGCGCGAATTGAAACTGGAAAAAGAAAAATCAGAAAACCTCCTTCTAAACATTCTGCCCAAAGAAGTCGCAAAAGAGCTTACGGAGCATCCGGAACGAACCATAGCGCAGGACTTCCCCAACGCGACAGTCCTCTTTACTGACATCGTGGGATTCACAAAGATGAGCGGAACCATGAAAGCGGATGACGTTGTTCACATGCTCAACAAAATGGTTTCACTTTTTGACGAAAGGGCAAAACTTGAGGGCGTGGAAAAGATAAAGACTATTGGCGACGCTTATATGGCGGCGACAGGCCTTGTAAAAGACAATGAAAATGACGGCGTTATAAAAATGATTTCTTTCGCTCAAGGCTTGTTGAAAGATGTTGAAGACTTCAACAAAAACTCTCAAATAAAAATTCAGATAAGGCTTGGAATCAACACAGGAAATCTTGTCGCGGGCGTTATTGGAAAATCCAAATTCATTTATGACATCTGGGGCGACACCGTCAATGTCGCAAGCCGAATGGAAAGCACCGGCGAGCCGATGAGAATACATGTAAGCGAAAGCGTGTATATTCAGGCAAAAGACAAATTTTCCTTTACCGACGCGGTTGGCATTGAAGTTAAAGGAAAAGGCTTGATGAACACGTACTTTTTAAAATAGCCGCGCGGCATTCCAACAAGGCGCCCGGTGGCCGACCCTCAACGCGGCGCTGTCGAGCAATCTCTCCCTTATTTTATATACACCCTTTGCACCCGCTTGCCGACGCAAGTTAAAATCTCGTAAGAAATAGTTCCCGCGTCGCGGGCAAGGTCGTCCGCAGTCAAAAGGGCGCCGCTTTCCTTGGGGCCAAAAACAAGGGCGCGGTCAAAGCGCTTGATTCCCTTGGCGCTTCCTAGGTCAACCATGCACTGGTCCATGCAAATGCGGCCGCGGATTGGATAAAGCTTTTTGCCAACGCTAACCTTTAGGCTTCCGGCTTGGCGGCGCAAAAGGCCGTCCGCGTAGCCGATTGGAAGCACGCCGATTGTCGTGTCCTTGGCCGCGGTCCACGTGGAGCCGTAAGAAACGCCCATGCCTTTTTTAAAAGGCCGCAGCGCGCTTATTCCTGTGACAAGCGCCATTACGGGCTTTACCACAAGCGGCGTTTTTTTGGCGCGCAAATATTTTTGAGTAATCTTGTCGGGATAGTAGCCGTACAAAATGATTCCGGGGCGAACCATGTCAAACTGCCATTCAGGCTTGTCCATAAGAGCGGCGCTTGCGGAAGCGTGGACGATTCCGGGCTTGATGCCGCTGGCCTTGACCGACTCGACGGCGGCGACAAAGGCGTCGCGCTGCTTTTTGGCGTAGGAACGGTCGCGCGCGCTAGTTCCGTCGGCGCTGGCAAAGTGCGTGCACATTCCGCCCAAGCATAGGCATTTAGAAGACGCTATTCTTTTTGCCAAGGCCGCCGCGTCCTCCGGCAAGCAGCCGACTCGGCCCATTCCGCTGTCAACGGCCAAGTGGACCGCGAACTTTTTGGCCGCCGCGTTTTTGGCCAGTTTAGCGTTTGCCGCGCTCTTGGCCTTGCCATCAGTCGTGCCGGCGGCGGTCTTGGCCTTGAAAGCCTTTTGGACCGCGCGCTCTAAAAAGCCTATGTATTCCTCGTCGCCTACAAAGGGCGTTATGTTGTATTTTACCAAGTCCGCCATCTCGGACGGAGAGCAGTAGCTTAAAAGCAAAATCGGAGCCTTTATCTTGGCCTCGCGAAGTTCGATTCCCTCGCCCACCGTTGCCACGGCCAAAAAGTCGGCGCCGCATTTGACGGCGGCTTTTGCGCAAGGAACGGCTCCGTGGCCGTAAGCGTCGGCCTTTACCGAGCAGCAAATCTTCACTCCGGGCTTTACGAATTTTTTTATCGCCTTTACGTTGGCTTCAAAGTTCTTTATGTAAATTTCTGCAAAAGTAAGTCTCATTCCGCTCATAATATTCATTTTCGGAAGATTTTGCAACAATGATAAGTCTTGAACTTTTTGACGAAAAAAGCTATACTTAAAGCGATAAATCAAAAGTTTTTAGGGTGGAGAATGATGAAAAAAATTTTTGCTCTTTTGCTTGCCTTGTGCGCCATTTTCTTTGTTGCTTGCGAGTCTACCAAGCTTGAGTCGGAACTTGAGCCTGATCAGGCGGAACGAACGGCTGTTTCCGAAAGTTCCGGCCCTGCCAAAAAAGAAAGCCAAAGCTCGGCTCCCCTTTCGTCAAAGGCGCAGTTCAAGAAATTGCTGCAAGACGTAAAAATTACGGTCGTTTCTTCGCCAAAAGAAACTGTCAAGGGAAAGGAATTTTCTTCGCCATATAAAATCCAAGCCTTGAATTCGGCGGGCGCGCCTTGCGCCGAGCTAAAAGTGACGGCGGAATATCCAATCGCCAAAAACGGCGGCGACGTTTCGTACGAAAAGGCCGACTTGCTAACCGACAAAAACGGCTTCGCGGAATTCCTTCCTCCGCTTCCGGCTGTCGCGATTTCTGACAAAGTCTTGTTTTATCCCGCTCCGCCTTCAAGCGACCCTGAGCTGGTTCGCCTTGCGTCAGCCGCCGCGGCCGAAGCGTCATGGAAGGTTCGCACAAACCTAAATTCACGGACCGGCATTTTGGTTTCAATCGTTGACTACCGCCAGGACGGAAAGGTGAACATCGGAAACGGCGCGCAGCCCAGCGCCCAGGCCTTGACGTCAAACTTGTGGCGCGCGAATTTGATGGGCGCGCAAAACGCGGACTTCCACAATTCCATCGACGCCGACGATCCCGTAAGGATAAGGAACGACGCGCTCAAGCAGTTGAACGGAAATTCTCTCTTTAAGTTTGTCGTCTACGGCCGCGTGAAATACGCCGGCCCTGTTTCGCAAGACAAGGACGGTTATTACGTCGTGAATTTCAACGGAGATGTGGGCGCCTTGAGCATCGCGAGCGGCGACGTTCTGGTTAAGGCGACAAAATCCGTGACCGTAAAAGACAAGTCGGAATGGAAGGCCATTTCAACCGCGCAGCAAGAGATGGCCAAGCTTTTTTGCGAAGAATTGCTTTATTCGCTTTACAATTAGGAAATAAGGAGAGCCTATGATTTACACGGACACGCGCGATTCCAGCGCCAAAGTTGACTTTAAGACAGCTGTCATGAGCGGAATGAGTTCCGTTACCGGCGGCCTCTATGTTCCTGTTGAATTCCCAAAGATTGACCTTTCAAAAATTTGCGTCGGCTCAAAGCCGGACTTTTTAAAGGCCGCCTTTGAGATGGCCAAGCCTTATGTCGAAGGCGAAATCCCCGACGCGGACTTGGAGGCTCTTGTAAAGGACGCATATCCTTTTGAGCCCAAGCTTGTCAAGATTGAGGACGGAACTTATGTTTTGGAATTGTTCCACGGCCCCACTTGCGCCTTCAAGGACTTTGGAGCGCGCTTTATGGCCCGCGCGATGTCGTTCTTTAACAAGGACCAAGGCTCCAACCTGCACATTTTGGTCGCTACGTCAGGAGACACCGGAAGCGCGGTTGGCAGCGCCTTCCACAATGTTCCCGGCCTTGACGTGACCATTTTGTATCCTGAAGGAAAAATCAGCCCCTTGCAGGAAAAGCAGCTTTCAACCTTTACAGGAAACGTCCGCGCGCTTAAAGTGA
>ONET01000043.1 GCA_900316905.1 uncultured Treponema sp. | reverse complement strand
TCCGCTCGGCGGCAGCGTCGCTTCGGATTGAATTGGCGATGGCGGCCACCCGTTCCTTGCCAAGCTCGTTGTTTGTCGCGGAGTCAACAAGCTGTTCTATTATGTCGCTTGGAAGCTCGCGGCGGTTTCTTTCAAGGGCCGTCCTTTCTTCGTCAAACTTTCTTTGAAGTTCCGCCGCGAAATCGCCGTGAAGGTTCTTTTCTTTCGCTTCGCTTGTCGCCGGATACCAACAGCTATTGTTTTTCGACCAGCGGTAGCCGTTTTTCTTGAAGTATGCGACCATTTCTTCGGTCGGCTTTCCGTTGTTTGTTCTGAAATTCCAATATCCATAAGACGATTTGAACGCTTCAAGCTCCATAGTTTTCTCCTTGCGATTTTCCTTAATTCCTTAATAGCCCATTCCGCTTTCTTGGCGGCGGACTTTTTGTTTTTCTTCGGGCTTTTTCTCTTCTTTTACTTGCCAGCCCTTGTCGCCAAGCTCGAACGCCGTCGAAACAAGGTTCACTTCGTTTTTGTTCTCCGTGCTCGTTTCCGGCTTGTTTTTGAAACCAGAGGCAACCCACTCATACACACTTGGCTTCGCCGTGAACGAAAGAGACTCCTTCAAGTCGTCCATGTTGATTTGTGTCCGTCCATCCATGTTGGCGATTGTGAGCGCGATTTGCTTCGTGTAAGCCGCCATTCGCGGCGACATTCCGTTTTCCGCGGTCTCCCTGTCCAAGAGTTCCTGGCATTTTTGGTCAAGCTTGCAATATTCCGCGACTTCTTCCGGCCGGAGCTTGTCGTTGTATGTTCCGCGCTCGCGCTGGATTTTCATCGCGGCTTCAATCTTTTCCTTCATTTCTTGAACGGTGATTTTGCGGCTGTCGCTTGCGTCCTTTTCCACATGCTCTTTGATTGGAACTCTGTCCAAAAGCGGAGCGCTGAATTTTTTCCAATAAAGGTCAATGCCTCTCGCCGAGCACAAGCACATTTTGTCATGGCTTCCCGCGCATCCGCAGGGACAAGGATTTGTCGTCATAGCGAGCTGGAAATTGGATGGAAAAACAGCCGTCCTTCCGACTCTTGAAAGAGTGATTTTTCCAGTTTCCAAAGGAACTCTCATCATTTGCAGGACGCTTGAGCGGAATTCGGCGGCTTCGTCCAAGAATAGAACGCCGTTATGGGCCAGAGATATTTCGCCGGGTCTGCATTTCGCTCCGCCGCCGCACATGCCTTCCAAAGAAGCCGACATGTGGGGCTGTCTGAAAGGCGCGTCTTTTTTCAAGCCCTCGTTCGGACTCATCAATCCGGCGATGCTGTGAATTCTTGTGACGACTTCGGCCTCTTCGTCGGTAAGCTTCGGTGTCAAGGCCGGAATCAAGTATTGCGAAAGCATTGTTTTTCCGCTTCCGGGAGCGCCGACAAGAAGAATGTTGTGCTTTCCGGCCACCGCGATTTCAATAGCCCTCGCCGCCTTGTAGTAGCCGCCAAGGTCTACGTTTTGTTCGGCTTCTTTAAGCAAATTCTCGTTGAATTCAACGGCGTTTTTTTCCACATTTTGGGACGGCGCTTTTTTCATAAAAGGCTGGTTTGTTTCAAACGCGTTGCGAATGTCGTTGAGGCTTGAAACAGGAAGCGCTTCGATTCCTGGAACTTCAAGGGCCTCGTTCAAGTTTTGCTCCGGAACGATTGCCTTGTAAATTCCGGCGGCTCTCGCGTTGGTTACAGCCGCTTGAACGGCTCTCACAGGCCTTACAGCGCCGGACATATCAAGGCTGCCCAAAACAAGAATCTTTTCGTCTCCGCTGATTTTTCGCTCAGCCGCGTGAATCGCCGCCGCGACAGCAAGACGTTCCAAGTCACCATCTTTTCGCAAGTCGGCGGGGCTTAAGGAAATCAAGACGCGCTCCGCCGGAAAGTCTAGGCCGCTGTTTCTGAACGCGGCCTTTATAACTTCGCGGGTTTCCGCGACTTGTGAATCGGCCAAGCCAACTAAATCAACGGAGGGAATTCCCCGTCTGACATCCACTTCAACGTTAACGATACTGCCTTCATATCCGAACGGCTCGTAGCTATAAATTTCCATAACGATTCTCCTTGATTGTTTTTAGTAAGACATTCCGCCGTATGCCTTCGCCTTTCTTCGATTCGAGTCCGCGACTTTCATTTCCTCGATTTTTTTCGCGTTCTCCAAGTTGTAGTTTTTCGCGACGGCTACGCGCTGAAGCTCAATTCCGGCGGATAAAGCCTTACAGATGATTTTTCCCGCGCGCTGGACGGACATTTCTTGGTTGTCAACTTTTTCCGAAAGGCCGAGCGCGCTTTTGTAGCAAGCGCTTTCGTTTGCCTTGTTGTTGGCCGCCGCCGCTTCGGGCTTGCCAATCGAATTGGCGAGGTTGTGCATGTAGCTGCAGCTAGTCACAGGGAGCAAGTCAATTCCGTCCTCCCTGCTCTTCTCCGCGACCTTTTCCTTTACTTTTTGGAGTTTGGCGTTTCCGCCCTTTTTGTTAAGCTCCTTGTTGCTCTGGAAAGCCTTGAAGTTTACTTCCTCTTCCGACTCGCCGAGCGAATAAGACGCTTTTTTGGAATAGTAGTTCAAAAGCTTTTCGCGCGAGCGGTCGCTCAAAGAGTCGATGTTGTAAAGGTATTGCTCTTTCTTTCCGCTGCCGCCGTCAGCGATGTATAGCTCTTGCTCGTTCAAGTGCGTGGCGTTGAAATACTTTGTAAGGCAAAGGACAGGCTCCGCGCCTTTTTTCGTGACGAGCGTTCCGATTTCGCTTTGAATCTTGTTAAGCTCGTCGCCGTAAATCCAAAGGTTGGACGACCAGCCTTTTAAGCTTGCCATCTGCTCCAAGGCAATGGCGTTTTCGTCGTTGATTGTCTTTCCTGTCGTGATTTCGCGGGGAAGCTTGTTCAAGCTCATGTTGAAAAACGGAAGCGATTTGTTCCTGGCATTTTTGTCGAAAGCGTCGAAAACTTGCTTGTAAAAGTATTCTTCCGCGTTCAGTCCGTAGCCGTGAAAATTTGAATAGAAGTCAGTCAAACTTTTTGCTCCTTGCGATAAAAAAAAGTTGCCAGCCCCGTGAATCTGACAACTCGAAAAGCGCTAGCGGTCCATTGACTGGCTCTTTTCGCGCTTGCGCTGTTTGGGCTTCTGCTCTTGGGCCTTTTCATTCTTCTGCGCGAGACCAAGCTCCTTTTCGCGGCCCTTTACAAGGGCGATGGCTTTCTTGTCAGTCTCAAAGAGAAGGTCGCCAAGCTTTGGAATGGCGGGGTTCTTTTCAGCGGACTTGGCAAGCTCGTTGTCAACCACGGCTGAAAGGTTCGCCTTGAATTTCTCCGCGACTTCCGGCGACACGCTAACGCTCGCTCCGCTCTTGCAAGCGGCGACGTAAGTGCCGAGGTATTCCGTCACTTCGGGCGAAGTGATAGTGAATGTCTGGCCGGTCAAGCGTGTTTCTTGCTTGATGTTCGTTTGGGCGAATTCCTTGAATTTAGCCGAATCCTCCATTTGTTCGGGGAAGAACAAGTGAGCCGATTTAATTTCTCCGTCTTTGTTTTTGAACATCACGCCAACGCCATGCTCGCCTTCTTTGATTTTGGTTCCGGCCTTTCCGGCGACGCCGTAAGCGCCGACCACATTGGACTCGTATCCTTCCTTTGTCTTTTTTAGAACGGCGGGAATCATGGCCCTTGCGTCAAGAGCGAAACCGGTGCTGGCGCTGCAAATGAGAATGGGCTTTACTTTTCCATCTGTGGGGAGGAACGGAGCGGTGTTGTTTTCGATTCCGTCTTTGATTAGGTTGGCCCGCTGACGGGCGAGGTAGTAGCCGCTCAAGTCTTTTTTGGCGACTGACAAATTTTGGGTTTCTGACATAAGAAACCTCCTTTACGCTTGCGGCTTGCTTTCATCGGCTTTAGGAGTCCAAACCGAGCAAGTCCGCGAAGATTCTATTTCCATACGGAAATAAACTGTTTCCAGATGGCAATATTATAGCGCCTTTTTCTTATTTGTCAATATCTTTTTTCTTATTTGGCAATATTGTTTTAATGCCGATACTCTGCTATAATTAGCGGCATGAGGCACAATGTCACGGTTGACGTTCCATACTCCAAAGCTCTTCCCTACACGCTCTTTTCAAAAGGCTCGCAGATCGAGCTTCCGCGCGTGGACAAGACAAAAGAGTTCGTCCATTTCAAATACGGCGGCGGCACGGTGTTCGCGCTCTTCTACACTTTCACTACCGTCGGAAGGAAGCGCGTCCGCCGGGCCTATGTCGCGACCGGCTGGAGCGGAGAAAAGGACGGAGAGCCTTCGAGCCTTCCAGGGGTTGACGAGCCGCTTTACATTTTGTTCAAGGCTCGCGGGCGCGAGGTTGACCGTCTTAAAAGGGTTCTATATGTGCTGGTTGACGAACAAGGCGACGAGCACAAGGCGTTCAAGCTGCCACTGCTTTTTTGGCACCGCCTATGCGCCCTTATAAGGCAGAGCCAAGCTGCTAGAAGCGACGTTCGGATTTTATGGGAGCACTTTGCGAAAAAGAAGCTTTTGAGGCTTACGAAAAAGGAAAGGATAGCTCGGAGGGCAAAATGAAAGTAACAAAGGAAATCTTGAATAATTTCAAGGTCGTTTCGATTTCTTATTTGGGCGGCTCGAAAGACGCGCTTTGCGCCTTGGACAGAATAGAGGAAGGAGCGTGGACGCTCGCGTTCGCCAAAAAGCCTAGGACTAAAACCGGCTCGGATGTTAGGCTGCGCTTCGTCTTTGACGGTTCGGACGGCTTTGAGGAAGCTTCGGCCCGCGTTTTTGAGTCCGGCGGCGATTGGATAAAAGTCCGGCTATACGACGGCGGCGGCGACGGAGTGGCGAGACTCGCGTCCGGGCTTGTGGAATTGGAAAAGAAGATTGAGGCCTTTGGAAGAAGAAAGGAAGAGCGAATAAAAATTGGAAAGGAAAGATTCAAGGACTTCGGCCTCGTCAAGATAGAGCAAAGCCTTTTTTTCGGCGGAATCAAGGCCGTCCAGCCGTGCGTAGTTCTCGACGCGAGCGTTCACGGAATTTGCTTAATAACGATCGAAACGCCGGCGCTGAAAAAAGAGGAGAATTTTTCAATCAAGCTTTCGTTCGACAAGCCGCTTCAAACAGTGTCGCTTAAGGCTCACAAGGTCTATTCACGGCTTACAAAAACCGATTCAAAGACTTTCGCGACGGTTTCTTGCCAGCTTTTGGAGCCGATACATTTCGCTTGGAAAGAGCGGGTAATCAAGATGATTGAAAGCGGTTCTTGAAAAAAAAGCGGCAATCTGCTATTCTATAGACGCTTCTTCGTCTGATTTTTTCAGATTTATAACCCGATTTTTTTTAGGAGCGGACAATGAAACCAAGGCCGGAGCGGATGACTTACGCGCAAAAAAAACTTATGGCGCTTATCGATGAGCGCAAGCTTCGCCGGTGGTGTGAAGAGAACGGCTTTAGCCACGCTTTTGTTTTCAATCTCGCCTTTGGAAACCGCGCGCCAACCTACAAGAATATCGCCGCCATGTGCCAATTCATTTCTCCGATTGAATGGCTCTTCTCTTGCGACGAAAAGCTTCCGTATGAGCCGGTTCTTCTCCCGCCTTGGAAATGCGACAAGCCCAGCAAATTTGTTCTCGCCCATAGATACGACTACAAGACCTTGGCCCAAAAATACGGCCTCGCAGACTCCAGCGCCTATAAGATTTTCGTCACATATACGGTCAAGCCTTCGCCCGCGTTCATGCGTCAAGTTTGCGCGGAGGCCAATCCAATAGATTTTTTCACCGAGGGAGAGGGAGAGATAACACCGCTTCGGGAATTCGTTCCCGACAGGGGAGACTTGGTTTCCGTCAGCGGAAAGACCGTGTTCGTAATCACAAAAAAAGAATTCAACAAAAGAAGCAAGTCTTTCAGCGGCTGTCTTGTCACAACCGATTCCGCGAAGGGAATAAAACTCAAAGGCGTAGTTAAAGGCGTTGTGAACGCCGGTCGCCTTTTCAGCTTTCCAATCATTTACACGGAGGTTCGCTCGCTCATTGAGAAAGCGCCGGAAGATTTGACCGACAAGGTTATGGAAGAAGTGCGAAAGACGCTGGAGTAATTGTTTGCTATGGTTTTGGACATACACAACTTCGGGGAATCTCTTTTGTCTCGTCCCGCTGGCAAAGAAGCGTTTGCATTGGCCAAGGCATATATAATTAACCTTTTGGATGAAAAAGAACCAATTTCGCTGGATTTTAAAAACGTAAAGGTTCTCACTCCCGCTTGGGCCGATGAGTTTGTCACTAATTTAAAAAAACAATACAAAAACCCCATCAAGTTTTTGAACACGGAAAACGAGTCTGTGTCGCTATCCTTGAAATATGTCACCGCGTAAAGATACTCAAGATAGAATGAAGCTTATGAAATTCGTTGATACAAAGGAAATCGTATTCCATGAAAAAACAATGGTTCAAAATTCTAAGGAACATTTATACATTTTGTCGCCTTATCTATGGATTAGCTCATCCGTTGAAGAACTCTTGAAAAAATGCAAAGCGAAAGTTTCGATTGTATGCAGAGGCGAAAATCTGCATGAATTGGAATACGAAAAGATTGAAAGAATAAAGAACTCCAATCCCGGAAAAATAAAGCTCTATTGCGCAAAAAAGCTTCATGCAAAAATGATGGTGAATGAAAACGGATACGCCCTCGTTTCTTCCAAGAACCTTTATCTTCATTCTGAACAGAACTATGAAGCTGGCGTGTTTTTTAACGATGCAACTGAGATGACAAAAGACCTTTACGACGCGGCCTTAAAGTTCTGCCAAGTCGTTTGCAAAGGATTGGAAGAATGCATTGAATACCCCAATCAAGTTGAAAAGCAACATAAAATTCTGATAGTCGCGGAACCGTCGCCTAAATACAATGTTCAAGGTTTAGAAACGGAAGATTCGCAAGACGAATTTGGCGTTACTGTAAAAGAATACAATGAACTTGTTGACGAATACAACAAACTTCTTGCCGATTACAACCAAATAAGGACGGAAAACGAGGAATTGCGTAAAAAGCTGGAGTCAAGCGATTAATTACTTGCGACGCTTTAGATATACTTTTGCCCCGCCATCAGCAACTCCTGTTATCTCCCATCCATCTTCACCAAGTTTATTCAGTATTTTCTCTTCATTTTCTACTAAATAAATTTTTCCTGGAATCACTGAATCTTGTGAAGAAAAATACATTATTTTATATTCCCACTGTTCCATAATTTACCTCTGGTAATCACAATACAACACTTTACTTGATTTGTCAAGCGTTTTTTTCAAGTTGTTTTGACGACAAAAAGAGGCGGAGAAAAGCCCCCGCCTAAAAAAATCAGTCAGAATCACGATTCCCTTTCATGCCGTCAAGGTTCGGCGTTGTCGGAGTTCCGCCGCCAGAAGAACTTGAATCAGTTTGCTGGCTCTGCTCAACCTTCTTTTGATTCTCCCTGTCGCGCATGAACTGCTCGCCCTGCTTGGCCTTTTCGTCGATGAATTCCTTGGTCGTCATGTGGCGCTGTTGGCCTGTTCTTGTGTCATATTTTGTCGCGTTTTTGTAATTTGCGTTTGACGAACTACTCATAGAATTTATCGAATTGTCTTTAGCTTGCCATTGTCCAGTCTGGCCGTAAGCGCTGCTACTAGAGCTGCCGCCCGCTCCTCCTCCTCCGCCGGAGCCGCCGCTCAAACCGGCCATCGACAAGCCTTTGTCCAGCATGCTGAAGCCTGTTCCGCTCTTTTGGCCGGCGGCCTCCATTCTGGCGCGCCAGCGCTCCTTTAGGTCTTCGCTGGCGACAGCCGCCTTCGCCCAAGTCTGGCCCACAAAGCCTTTTCCCTGCGACTTCGCGTAGTCCGCCGCGCCGTTCATCTTGGCGATTCCGCCGCGAATGTCGTTGACCTTGTTGCCCGCGCGCGCAGCGGCTTGCATTGCCGCGCCTGGAGCCTGTTTCACTCCTGCCACTGTAGCGGCGGCCGTTCCCGCTCCCTGCAAGGCCTCGCCCATAGAAAGCTGCGGCTGTCCTGTAAGGATTGTCTGGGCAATTTTCGGCGCGTTTTGGGTTAAAATATAGCACAAAGCCGCGATGAAGAACACTTCGGCAAGAGTCATAAGATTTATGCCCCAGCTGTCGGTGATGACGTTCAGCGCGTGTTCGGTCAAAAGATACATCGCGAAATACATGCAGACCAACATGACTATTATCTTCATCATTAAGCCGATGAAAACAGAGATGAATTTTTTGGGGATGTCTTTTGTTCCATCAAAAAGCATCAAGGGAAGGAAAATAGCCGCAATGGAAGACACGATGGTGAATTCTATGATTGTCATCACATATTGAATCATTGCGAAAACAACCGCCGCGATTAAAACAATCCAGCAAAAAAGCAGCTCGAAGATTTCTGGAATAGCGTCTACGGCATGAACCATCTTCTTCAATGGCTTCATTACGGCGACTGAGACAGAATCCCAGACCCCATTGCCTTTCTCGTCGTCAATTTCATTCGACTCAACGCTGTATTCAAATTTCCATCTGTCCCACATGACCATTCCGCACACGACGGCCAGCCTCAACATGGCCGCCGGAGAAATGTAAGCGGTGTCCTTGCCCTTTTCGTCAACAAGATAGCATTTCAGCTGAATGAATGTGTCGGTCAAGTCGTCGCCGTCATCGCCGTCAACTTTTTTTACGGTCAAGACATTATTCAAAGCGGCAATCGTGGCCCAGCTGAAAACCGTGCTTTCTGTTTCGCTTGCGTTTCGTTCAGCTTTTTCAATTTTTTTTATAATTTTATTCGCTTTTTCCTGGTCTTGGGAAGTGTTGAACACGACGACATCATGACATTGTTCCTTCACAGACTTCATGAAGTCTTGGTAGCTTTTATTTAAATTAGCGGCGGCGCGAGCCTTTTGTTCTGTTTTTCCGACGATTGAAGGATTGGGAGCGCCGCCGCATTCCTCGTAAAGTTTCTTCATCGCTCCGGCTTCATTGTATAGAGTCCGCAATTGCTGCTCCACCAATTCTTTCCCCATCCCGGCCTTTTCGCCGATTTCAGTTCCGATTCCAAGAAAACCGTAAGTAATTGACGGCCAAAAGAAAATCAAGACCGTAAAGCAAAGCCATTTGAAGGTGGTGTCCCAAAACATTTGCTTAATTTGCATCCTGCTGGACATCACTTTTAGAGCGTTCCATATAATTCCGACCAATCCAAACAAAAGGGCGTAACGCCTTGACCATTTAAGGGCTTTCGCGCAGAGAACTGTGAAATACTCAATTGTCTCGACAATCGGCAAGTCAATCCAAGAATTCATGCCCACTTGATTGTCCGCCGCCGCAAAGGCTCCTGAAATCAACACAAAGACTTGGACAATTAAAATGAACATAACCTTTGATTTAACTAATTTTCTAACAAATTGCATAACTATCTCCTCGTTCTGCTTGAAAGGCGCGAATTCTTAGTGTCGTGCATCTCTGTCTGCTTTCTCAATTCGTCGGTCTCGGCGTTCGCCCGAGCGTCGTCGGCAATCACTTTGCTCGCCGCCATCGCTCCGCTCTCATATATAGAATCTTGCAATTCAGCTACGCCTAGGTCAAGGTTGTTCATCAAATGCATTATGGTTTCCAAAAAACTGTTTTGGCTTACATTTCCGTCAGAATCCACAGATTGGGAGCAAGCCTCTATTAAGGCCGAGTTGAGTTCCGCTCTTGCCTCAAGCCTGTCGTTTTTTACTGTTTCCGCTACATTTCCTAAAATATTGTTTGCCGCGTTCATGACTTCCGTATGAGCGGTGTTGACCATCATATAGTTTTGCGGGCTTATTCCATATTTTCTCCAGATTGCCTTCTTTTCCTTGTCGCTCAGTCCTTCCGTAAGATTTGTCAAGGCTTGTTTCATGTTGTCGGAGATGTAGTTTTTATAGTCGCCTATCGCTGTAAGCATGTTCTTACGGCCTTCCCAAAGTCCATTCTCGGGCTTTGTCGCGCCGCACAAATCTGCGATGGAATACTTTACGTTACCGCAGTTTATCGACGGCGTAGTAATAGCGCTTTTAATGTTCCGGGCTTGGTTCAAGAGACGGTTCACCCTTTTGGTGGCGTTCTTAATGTCGTTGCGAATGTCAAAGTCGCCGTCGAATTTGATGTTCTCCCAGTCTATGCCTTTTGCAACCTCTATGGCATGTTGTATTTGCTTGTATTGATTTTCAATTTGAGTTATTGTGTTTTCAACCATGTCATAAGTTTGATAAAGTTGATCCAGAGAGGCCAGCCATCCGTCAATGTCAAACACTGGATAACCCGCCGGACAGGCCGCGGTCGCCGCAAAAACAGCCGACAATAAAAAAACAACAATCCTTTTTCTCAAATCCATAAATATTCCTCCATTATTTTTATTTTCCGTCCTTAGACAGAGTTATGCCATTTTTTTCAAGAAACATTTTGTATTTGGAACAATCCAAATCTCGCGTGTCCTTGCCAATCGAGCGGGCTTTCGCCGCCACAGCGTCGATAAGCTCAAATGCAAGCTCCCTCGTGGTGTTGCGTCCGTATTGATTTTCAAGCTTGTCCAAAATTTCGTGGTCGCTTGAAATGAGAGCGAGCTGCAAAGCGTCCAAATCCAGCGTGAACATTCGGCTTCCGTTGGGATTCTTGAAGTAGTAATCGCGCTTCATTGTCGCCTCGCTCAGCGCCACGATTTCGCTCTCGGTCAAACCAAAATCCTTGTAGCTTTCGGCAAGAGACAACGCGGACTCGTCTGCCAAATAGATTTTGGTCAAACACTGCTGCACAATCGTGTCTCGAAGCGTGGATTTTGACGCGGCGGAAACTTCCTGCGTGGCGAAAATGCAAAAGACTTTTCTCTTGCGCAAAGTTCTGAGCCATTCTTGAATGAAACCAGCGAAAACAGGGTGCTGCAGGTAAAGCCAAGCTTCGTCTAAAAATAAGAAAGTGAGAGGCTGCCTCACTCCGTTCGGAACTGTCCACAACTTTTCAAGATAACGAAAAATATACATCAATGCGGGAGCGACGGCCTTTTCGGAAAGACGCATTAGGCTTCCCATTTCGATTGTCATTAGCTTTGACAAATTGAGCGTCGTCTTTTCAGCGTCAAAAACAGAGCCGAACGCGCCGCCTCTGCAATACGGGTCAAGCGCCGTTCTTATCGTGTTGTCGCCGGTGTCGGGGTCGGTGTAGTTGACGTATCCTTGAAATGAAGTCAAGTCGCGCATGTCGGTCGGCTTAAGCGACAGCATCACCAGCGTTTCGCTTATGGCCTTGCTCATTTGCGGAGTGACTTCTATGTTTTGCTGGGCAATCAGACATTCGACGAACTGCTGGCACCACATGAGGCTTTCCTTGTATTCGCTTTCAGAACACTCGTCCGGATTCAGCAACTCGCTCAAAGGCTGGAAGGCGACCTCGTCTTTTCCCGGCTCGACGTAAACGCCTCCGGCGGCGACCATGAAAGCTCGGCTTGAAAGCTGCTTGTCTATGCAGATTATGTTCGCGTCTTTATACTTCGTGGCTTGCGCCATCAGTAGCGCGAGGAGCGTTGATTTTCCCGCGCCGGTCGGCCCGAAGACAAATGAGTGGCCAACGTCGCGGACGTTGAGGTTCAAGAAGAACGGCGTTCCGTAACTTGTAGAGCAAGTCAAGAGAGGAACGGAACTTCCGCAAGTTTCAAGCGTGAAGTCGTTGGACGAAAGCCCCTGCCAAGCCGAGCTTAAAGGGATTATGTTCGACATGTTTCTTGTCGAAAGCAATGGGCGGCGGACATTGGAATACACGTTTCCGGCCATCATGCCGCACCAAGCCTCAAGATTGTTGAAGCTTTCCTCTTTGCAGGCGAACCCGCACGAGCGGACGATTTGCTGGAGCTTGCGAGCTTTTTCCTTGGCTCGCTCAAGGCTCTTGTCCCAACACATAAGCGTCGATGTATAATAGCCCAAAACATATTCGCCCATCGCGATGTCCGCTTGTATTTGGCTTGCCTCGCCTTCCATTTCCATCGCGCCTTGGTTTTCGCGGTTAATCTCGACGTTTGCCGCCAGTTCGGTAAGAATAGTCGCGGCTGACTTTCGCGCGGAATACATACGCTTCTGGTATTTTTCGGCTTCCCTCACGGATGTGTCCTTGTTCATCGGAATGAAGCGCGTTGTCCAGCGGAATTCGAGCATCGCTCGGTTAAGACGGTCGAAAATTCCGGGATAGGCCTTGCTAGGAAAATCCATAACGGCCACAACCGGCGCGTAGTATTCGCCAATTCTCAAAGGCATGGAAGCGCGAACATCAATGTCAGAAATGAAATTATCCAAAAAGAAAAAAGATCCTTCCGGGAAAATCATTTTCTGAGGGTCAAGGCTCACGTTGTTTTTTATGTATGTGAAAAGCTCGGAGTCGTCAAGCCTATGGCACCAGATTTTCGTCGCAAGAGTTCCCATAGTCTTTTCTACTTCGTCAAGAAAATTTTCTATTTCTTTTTGCAAGGCTGGCAAATTGTCTGAATTTGCGAACAAAGATTCGTTCTTTTTCTTTACAGTATTCCTCTTAAAAAACAAAGACGAAGCCTTGCTTTCCATGTCGCTAGGAAGCTGGTAAACGAACGATATAAAGTAATCCGTCGTAAAGTGCTCGCCGTATTTTTGGAAATTTTCGCACCTCTTTTGGTCTATTAGCCAACCGGCAAGATTATTGAATTCACCCGCTGGATAATCTCTGGTTTTTCTCCTGCGCGCGTCAAAGAAAATTGCCCATCCTTCCTCTTGCGCCAAGGCCATCACGCTTCTGTTGAACAAACTTGCCATGCTGGCGATTGACGACGCGGAAGAACTTTCCAAATCGGGATACTCAACTTGATAAACAGCCATAATCGCTCCGCTCTTCAACATGCAAACAGACGGAGATATAATAAACGACCACGGCGTTATGTATTTGAGTTGGTTCAAAGGCTCTTTGGCCAATTTTTTAAAGTCCAAAAAAGGAATGTTCATCACAAGCTCCTATAAACGCTTGGTTGAGAAAGCCTGTCAAACAATATTGTCAAAGCGTATGGGTCGTTTTTGCAAATAAAACGGCATACAGCTATCGCTATCAGACCTATGGGAAAGCACCAAAAACTGACCATGTTCATGAGAACGATTGTGACAGTCAGAATTGACATTGCCGGAGCGAGGCCAATTCCAAGCATTTGGTTCGGCTCCAAAAGAACTCGATGAATCGGCGTTGAGTAATTGTATACAGTCGTATCTTCCATGTTAGAATCTCCAAAGGAAGGGCGGAATTTCCGCCCCGTTTCTTTTATGCCATCGCGCTCATGAATTGCCGAGCGCTTGGAGCGAACGAGAATTCTTCGAACTCAAGGCCGTCCAAGAAATAGCCTGTGATGCCGGACGCGCAAAGAAGAATTATCGTTCCGATAATCCAAGGCGCGAACTTTTTGATGATGGCTCCGCCGCCGCCTTGCTGTCCAGCGACAATCATTCCGATTGCCTCAATAATCAAAGCCACGCAAGAGAGCGCCTTGACCCAGCCGGAGCTGAACACAGAAAGAATTTTGTTGCCCCAATTGTCAAGCATGTCGATAGTGTCGCCCGCCGCGAACGTGTTCGACGTCAAGATAAATGCCAACAAAACAAAAAGGACAAATTCCTTTGAGCATACCGCCTTTTTGGCGGATTTAAAAATTGCCGATTTCATTTTTTCCTCCTTTGAAATCGATGAGAGCGAAGCTCTTGTGAAAAAAAATCAAAGGTTGTTCCAGTCGTCCGAGCCGCAAAAAATAAAAATCGGATTAAAAAACGGCCCAAAAGACATCCATAGCCAAGCGGCTTAACCGCCGCGTCTTTCCCACTCGCTTTTTTATATCAAATTGTTGCTTTCCAGCTCCTCTATGAACGACGAGCCTGACATTTGGCTTGTCTCCACGACTTCGTTCACAATCGGGCCGTTCCTTGTCGGTATCATGTGCACCAAAAGCTGCACGGACTGCGCCACGTCGGGAAGCTCGCCCGGAATGACCTCGCGCAGCAAGTCGCGTATTCTTGAAATCATCGTCAGCGCGCTGTTGGCGTGGACGGTGGTTATTCCGCCGGTATGCCCGGAGTTCCAGGCCTTCAAAAGCTCGTTGGTGACGTCGCCGTATCTAAGCTCGCCGAAGATTATCCGCGACACGTTGCATCGCATGGCTGTTCCGACAGCCTTCAAGCAATCCTTTCCCGCGGCCCATATCGGGAACAAGTCTTTGGCGTGGCACTTTATCTCGCTCGCATCCTCGACGATGTAAAACCTGTCGTCCGGCGTGAATTCAACCATTTTGTCTATAATCGCGTTCAAGAGCGTCGTTTTTCCGCTGCCTGTTTCGCCGCCAATGACAATGTTGCTGCGCTTCTTTATGTGCTCCACAAGCAAGTCGTATTTGTTTTTTGTTATTCTGCCTCCCTCAAGGTAGCTTTCCAAGCTGAAAACCGTGTCGCTAGGCCGCCGGATTACGAAAAGCGGGTTCTCGGCTGCCCTTGTGGGCAGGATTCCTTCCACACGGATTTTCCATTTTGGAAGCGGGAGAACGCCCTCGACGATTGGGTTGCTTTGGTCGATATTCACTCCCAAAATCGCGGCGCTAGTGTGGATTATGCTTTTTGTTTCCTCGTCGGAAAAATAAACGCCTGTGAAAGTCTTGTCCATTCCAAGCCCTTCGACAATGAGCTGCCCGCCAATTCCAATCGCGATGTCGGTGACTTTTGGATTGTCAAGATACGGCACGATTTTCGACATGTCGTTCAAGAGGTTGTGAATCCATTTGTCCGTCTTGACCTGTTGGCCGAACGCTTCAATGTTCGCCATTGTCGCCGCCTCCACGCTCGTAAGCGTCAAGCACCATCATTTCCAATACGCCCGCGTGGTTGGATTTCAAGGCCTTGGAACACGTTTGCTTGAACTTATCGAATTCAACGTCAACCGCGGAATCCAAATTCACCTGCTTGTCGGGAATTCGCCTCATCAAAAGCTTCGTCTGCTCGAAGATGACGAGCGCCAAAAGCTCGACCTTGTTCTCCAAGTAACGGATTTTCCGCGAATTCTCGACTAGGCTCGCGTGGACTATTTCAGCGTCGCTCATCGCGCGGTTCATATAACTGGCCACCGCTTGCCTTATTATCTCGCTGTCGGTTGTTCGCCGCTCCCTCGCCTTTTCTTGCAAAAGCTCGTCAATTCTTCGCGTGAATTTTACGGTTTTCGCAACTGAAAATTTTTCGTGCTCCTCTTTCTTCATTCGTCCTCTACCTCGCTAAAACAAGTTGAATTCCGGCGTGATAATGTCCTGCGCTTCAACCGCCTTGACTTTCTCTATTTTCTTCTCAACCGACTTGTCGAACGAGTCGGTCTTGTATGAAACGCGCTGTTTTTTATGGCTAGGCAATTTCTTCAAACGCATCTCTATGTCCTCCATTTTCGGCGTTGGCCTAAACGACTTGCCTTTGAAGCGCGGGTCCTCGTAGTAGACGACCTTCTTGCCCTTGTATGGCGACATTCCTTGGTTGAAAATAATCGCGCGGTTGAATTCAAGTTTCATAAGCTCGTCGGGATTGATGAGGCTGGTCTGCGTTTCTTGCGAGCTGCGCGAAATGTTGTTGAAGCCCGCCTCCCACTTGCTGCCGCTTGACGAAATGTTGTCCAGCAAGACGGAGCGGTTTCCGATTGTTTCCGCGAATTGCTTAGCGTCCTTCAAGTTGCCGGGAGCGTAAAGGATAATCGTCTTGCAATGGTCAAGGAACGGATGGTTTTCGCCATAAACGTCAACGATTTGGTTGAGCGACTGGCTTACGATGAAGAAAGTCACGCCGTATCCGGCGAGGATTCCTGCGTTCAAGGCGATGTCCGGGAAGTAGCCCAAGACAGGAAACTCGTCAAGCAAGAAAAGGCAAGGAATTTTAAGCTTCACCGAATTCGCGTTGGTCGTTCCGTCTGAGAATTTCTTAATCATAAACGTAATGAGCATGCGAAATACAGGAGCAATTCTCTTGATGTGGTTGTAAGGAACTATAAGGTATAACGAAATTCCATTTACACCATCAATAAAATCATCCACAGAAAAATCTGAATATGCTGTCGCTTCCGCAATTAGCGGGTCTTGGAATAATGAAATTTTTGAAAAAACTGTTGAATATGTGGAGCCGCGCTCTTTTGCAGGTTGCAAAAGCGAGCGGTTCGCGGCGAGCTTAATTAGGTTGTTGATAATTTCCGAGCCGTGATTTGTCGCAATCATTTTTTTGCACATTTCTTCGCCGCAGCCTTCATTTTCTTCGTCACTTGCGTTTTCGCCAGTCCGACCGCCGTCGCTTGCCTCAGACATGAAAGCAAGCACGGTTGACATATTCTTTTTCTCCCAAGAAATATCATTTTCGGGCGAAAAACGAACATGAAGCACGACCGCAGTAAAAATATCGCGGGCTTTATTTGCAAAATAAGCGGAAGCGTCGTCTCCTCCGCCTCCATTCTTCTTTTCTTCTCCAAAGAAAATTTCTGCAATCATATCAGCCCATGCAAAGGCCGTATTCGGATTGTTCGGTATTTCATGAATAGGATTGTAATGAGCGGTCCATTCTGGCCTAACCTTATTCCATTTCGGGGCTTTTTTATCCTCTTCAGTAATAGGCCTGTCTCCCAAAGGCCTAAAAGGAATGCAAGTTGAGAATTTGCTTCTGTATCCGGCGCTTGCGTCCCAGTTTTCGCCCTTGGGGTCGAAGATGACCATAGAGCCGCGGCCTTTGATTATCTTCTTGCCAGTTTTCTTGTCCTTAGTCCAATAAGGAACGCCGTAATTAAGGCAAGTGGGAATTACCGTCGAAACGCCTTTTCCGCTTCTTGTCGGCGCTATCATCCATGTGTTCGTTCTTCCTGAATGACAGACAAGCGGCGCTATTAGCGGCTTTTTTAGAAGAAAAGTTTTTTTCAGGTCAAGGACAAGACTCGCTTTTTCTTTGTCCACATGATACCCTACTCCCGCGCTGGCAAGCTCGCCGCAGACAACACCGTAACGCTGCAACATTCCGTAGTTTTCCAAATCCTTTCTTGTCGCCCAGCGGGCTGTTCCGTGAATGTGCTGGTTTTTTTGATGGGCGGAAAGAATTATGCTCGTCACGACAAAAAGAAGGACGGCAAGGACAAGGCCGAAAAAGGCGGCGGGCACGGCTTGAAAAAAATAGTAGGAATAAACGTCGTTGAAGGCGAATTTGAACATGCCCAAGACGAACACGAGCGGATTGTAGATTCTGTATCCACTCTTAAGTATCAGCAAAGGCCGCCCTATCACGCGGGGGTCGTAGTTCATGAGAGGCGCGAATTTTTGGGTGGATACAAATAGCCCGACAATCACGCATAGAATTGGAACAATCCAATTCAAAGCCGCTAGCCAATAAACTCTTCCGCTGGAGTCAGGGTCTCCGCGAGAGAATTCTTCCTTGTCCTTCAAAACGTTTCCTTACTTGGCGGGCAGAAGAAACTATTTCTACTTATATGTATGTATTACATTATAACACTTTTTTTCTTGTTTGGCAATATTCTTTTTCTTGCTTGTTAATATTTACGGTGCTTTTTTTTCAAACCAACTTGAAAAAAACGCTTGACGAATCAAGAAAAGGGCGCTATATTAAAGGGCATGAACGACAGGAATTGGGGCGGCCAAAGGAAAGGCGCCGGCCGAAAAGCGACAGGATTGAACACAGTAAAAGTCAACTTGACGCTGACCATCGCGGAGGCGGAAACTTTGCGAACAAGGGCGGGCAGCCTTGGACTTACGCCAAGCCGTTTTGTCGCGAAATGGCTTAACCTTACGCCGCGCTGAAAATCGGGTCTTTTTGAAAAGGAAGAAGCTTTCAATTTTTCATGACCTTTTCAAAAAGAAGTCTTACAAAGCTTACATAAATTGCAGGGCAAATTGTTTGGGGAGCTAAAGCAATTCCGCCGCAAAGCCTAAAAAGGCTGACCGTCATAGACAAGGAGTTGAATTATGACTGTTGCGGAATTGCGGGCCAGAGCGCCTTACGTCAATTTCATCAAGACAAAAACTTATGTTGACCGCCCGAATGTGGCGCTTCTAAAAGAGGCCTTCATCCCGGACGACGACATGCCGACCTTTCCCGAAATCAAGGAAAACACAAGGATTTATCCTCTCTCGGTGGAAGCCTATCCTTCCGTTTTGCGCAGAATGACAGCGATGGAAGCCGGAGCGTGGGCTATGGAAAAATGCCGCCAGCAAAATTGGGCGCTGGAATTGGACAACTTCCAATGCTGCCTTGCAAATTTGGAAATGGACTATTAGGGGGAGGGACTGTGAAAAAGATTGCGGCATTCGTGTTGGCGGCGCTTGCGTCATTCGCGCTCACATCTTGTCTGTCAACCAACATGAAAAATCACGGCGCGTTCGAGCTGCCGGAAAGCCCCATAGAGGCGATGGAAAGAGTCGTGGCTTACGAAAAGGCGGATGACTATCTTTACAAATTCAAGGCCGTAAACTGGGGCGGCGCTGAATGCGAAGTGACACTTTACGATGAGCGCTACATGAAAGTCGTTTATCCCCAAATAGAAACGCCGTTCTTCTATTGCTACAAATTTGTCGGAGACTGCCTTGACTATTCGGAGCGAAAGGGGGTCTTCGGCCACGCGGTAAATTTCACCACCGGCAAAATAGAGGAATTCGTTTTTAGAAGCAATTTTCACGGCGGATATAAATTCAAGAGCATAGCGGACGACATGGCCCATGACAAAAAATGGAAGGACGGCAGAATAACTTGGGAAACCAACAGCCGTGAAGCCCGCGAGCAAGGAATTCAGCATTACATTTATTTCTTCGCCGCGCGCGACAAAACGCTGGACTCAAAAAGGAATTCAGCGGGCGGAAAGCGCGACATAGCGGGAACGCTTTACTTTTCGCTCGCCGAAAAATCAAACATGCATCCGTCTTTCAACGGAAACCTATAGGAGAATAAAATGAAAAAAATACTTTCAAAAATCACGATTTTTGTGACGGTTGCCGCAATCTTTTTCGCGGCGTTCACAATTGCCGCCTGTTCAAATTCATCGGGCGGCGTTCCCTATGTTCCGCAAAGCTTAGGAACTGGAGCAGGAACAGGAACGGCTCAAGGCGGAAGCAACGGCGGCAACACAGGCGGAGGACAGCAGAACGGAGGCCAAACAATTTCGCTTGAAGCGAATTACAGCAGCTCGACGGCTGTCGGACAAAAAGTTTATTTGCAGGAAATCACAGACCAAAGCCTGCTTATGTTGAAAACCTACGAGATAGTCAGCGGCGACGATTTGGTGGACATATGCTATAGAGGCTGGAGGAGCGACGACACAGGAAAAGACTTTGTAATAGCCTTAAAAGCCGGAACTGCGGTCGTAAAATTCACATTGGCCAAAGAAACAGAATGGTCAAAAAAATACGAAACGACGATTACGTTCAACATCACAGACGGAAGC
>ONET01000008.1 GCA_900316905.1 uncultured Treponema sp. | reverse complement strand
GCTTCCGTCTGTGATGTTGAACGTAATCGTCGTTTCGTATTTTTTTGACCATTCTGTTTCTTTGGCCAATGTGAATTTTACGACCGCAGTTCCGGCTTTCAAGGCTATTACAAAGTCTTTTCCTGTGTCGTCGCTTCTCCAGCCTCTATAGCATATGTCCACCAAATCGTCGCCGCTGACTATCTCGTAGGTTTTCAACATAAGCAGGCTTTGTCCTGTGATTTCCTGCAAATAAACTTTTTGTCCGACAGCCGTCGAGCTGCTGTAATTCGTTTCAAGCGAAATTGTTTGGCCTCCGTTCTGCTGTCCTCCGCCTGTGTTGCCGCCGTTGCTTCCGCCTTGAGCCGTTCCAGTTCCTGCTCCAGTTCCAGCGTATGTCGGAACATATGGAACGCCGCCCGATGAATTTGAACAAGCGGAAATTGTGAACGCCGCGAAAAAGATTGCGGCAACCGTCATAGCAATCGTGATTTTTGAAAGTGCTTTTTTCATTTTATTCTCCTAGTGCTTTTTTGTTGAATGATGAATGTGTGTTTGATTTTAAATATAGCGCCTTATCAATAGAAAAGCATTAAAGCATTGCTTTAAGGACAAGGATTGTTTTATGGTGTATATTCCAAGAGCGCTTTATCGTGTTACCTGGCCGATTGCTTTTATCGGCATTGGATTCGTAAAGCGCTTTTTGCCCAATTGACCGATTCAACTGTAGTATGTTTTCAGTATGATATCGTTGGGCAATTTTTTTGCAAAAAGAGAGCCAAGAAAATCCAGTGTGCCGCGCTCCTATTGGCGTGGGGCTTAGATTCTTTTGGCTCAAATAATCGGAAGCCTTGTCAACGCAGCGCGCTATGGCACAACCGAAGTAAACGTATCGAAGGCTTCAAAAGAAGCGCGGACGCCATGCCGTCGGTGACCGACCTTGCAAGGATACGCGCCTAAGTTTCTCGGCATATACGCTTAGGCGGGAGCCGCGCTTCAATTAAATCCAAGCCCTTGCCGCCCAACAGCGAATCAATGTCGCTGAGGTGAGCCACAAGGTCGCGCAGAGGCCCCTACGCGGACGCTGCTTGGATTCAATGTAATTATAACGCTTATTCGCCATTCGCGCATTAAAGCATTGCTTTAATGACAAGGATTGTTTTATGGTGTATATTCCAAGAGCGCTTTATTGTGTTACCTGGCCGATTGCTTTTATCGGCATTGGATTCGTAAAGCACTTTTTTGCCCAATTGACCGATTCAACTGTAGTATGTTTTCAGTATGATATCGTTGGGCAATTTTTTTTGACAAGGATTTACAACCAGTGAATTCCGCAGACAAACAAAAAGCGTTCGACCTCATTTCCAGAATCAACTGGGATTATAATTATACAAATGAAGAATTGCTGGCCCTTATAAAAAAGGCTGGCGACACTTCAAACATGAGGTTGTGCTTTTTCATAAAAAGCCTTGAGACTTTTACATGGCAAGAGCTTGTTTTCCTTTGGGGAATGGAAGAGTGTGACAGGCTTTATACGGACAAAGTGAGAAGGGGCATTTTCCATAAGTCAATCAGAGAGGCTTATGACGGATTGTTCTGGTTGTTGCGGAACAAAACAACGCCCTTCAAAAATTTCATTGAAAAAAATACGAATTCATGATAGAATTATTATAAATGGAGGCGTTTAATGAGTTATGAAGCGCTTGCGGAAGAAATAAAAACTCTTCCAGAATCGTATCTCGCAGAAATAAACGATTTTGTCATTTATTTAAAGCTCAAAACAAAATTTGGCGATTATGAAAACTCTTCAAACTCAAGGCAAAGCCGTCTTGCGGCATTGTCAGAATTTGCCGGCAGCATGAAAAAAACATGGCAATCGGTGGACGCTCTGGAATATCAAAACGCCATGATGGGAGAACGCTCCATTTGCTAAAAAAATTGGGTTTTTATAAGTGTGTTGTCACTGAGCAAGTGGCTGAAATAAACGTTGTCTATTTGGCTGATTTATAAAAACGGAAGCCTTGTCAACGCAGGCTCACAAAGGAGTTTTAAAAAACGTATTAAAGGCTTTCAATAAATCCAAGCCCTTGCCGCCCAACAGCGAATGAATGTCGCTGACGTGAGCCGCAAGGTCGCGCAGAGGCCCCTACGCGGACGCTGCTTGAATTCAATGCAATTATAACGCTTATTCGCCCTTCGCGCATTAAAGCAATGCTTTAATGACAAAAACGTAAAATTGGTTTATTCTAACATTGAACGGTGCTATCCAGCCCTCTATTGTGCTGGTTAACTGCATCGTTCAAGTTCTCGAAGCTATTCGGCCCTTTTTTGGCTGAGGAACTTGCTTCGGGAACTTTTTTTTGTAAAAAAAGAAGCGCGGACGCCATGCAGTCGGTGAACGCCCTGCAAGGATACGCGCCTAAGTTTCTCGAGATATACGCTTAGGCGGGAGCCGCGCTTCGATTAATGCCTGTCATAAACTTCCGCTTTAAATCTCAATCTCATTCGTGACGATGAGGTCTTCCACGCGGACGCCAAAGATTGAGGCAAGCGCGAGGCAGTTGTCGATTGATGGCATGTACTTTCCCTTTTCCCATTTGTAAATCGCCTCGGGCGAGGTCAAGCCCACTCTGGACTGCACTTCACTTACGGAAAGATTGGACTTAAGCCTAAGCTCTTTTATTCTAGCGCCGGTGGCGGTCATGTCAATCACTGGCTTTTTGCTTTTGCCGGAGGAATGCCTTTCGGTTGGCTCGCAAACTGAAAGCGGCTTAAAGTCGTTCGTCACTTGCTTTCCGTTAAGCCACCATTCCTCGTAGTTGTCGATTTGGTCTATGATGGCCGGGCCTGTTTCGCAGTGGAGGACTCCGTTCCGCCAATGCTCGATGTGGCTTCCTGTTTCGCTTTCCACGGCGGGAATGAGGTTCCCTTCCTCGTCCAGAGAGTCGTCAAGGTAGCCGTTTTTTATTCTGAGCGCAACGTCGTCAACTATGTATTCGCCGTGCGCGACTGTTTTGTCTTCCAATAAAATTCTTTGATGCTGGCAAGATTTGTAGCTTTTCATTTCCTTGTATATGACGGTCAGCCTTTTTAGGCTTTGCGGCGGAATTGCTTTAGCTCCCCAAACAATTCGCCCTGCAATTATGTAGGTTAATTCTTTTGAAAGGCTCTAATACAAATTGAAAGCTTCTGCCTTTTCAAAAAGAATGTCGAACTCTCTTTTGTTTGATTTTTAATATAGCGCTTTATTTTGCTTTGTCAATAGAAAATCATTAAAGCATTACTTTAATATCCGCGCTTGCGCCGCCGTCCCTGGCGGCTCTTCGGCTGCCGCCGCGCTCGCTTCGTTTCAAGTCCTAGTCGCAAGCCAATAACTCTTGGACATAAAAAAAGACGCTCTCAAAACTGAGAACGTCTTTTATAGCAGGGGAGGGACTTGAACCCCCGGCCTTTGGGTTATGAGCCCAACGAGCTTCCAACTGCTCCACCCTGCGTCGTAAGTCCGCTAAAGATAGCGCAATTGGAAACTTTTGTCAAGAGCCGGGCGCAAAAATTGCGGGCTTAAATGGCGGGTACGACGGACAAGCCGTCGTTTTGTTATAGGAAATTTATTCAACTGCGCTCTTACGAGCGCGGACAATCCCAGCGACGAAAAAAAGGCGGCCGCGGGGCCGCCTTTTTGGTCTTTCAAAGCCTTGCGTTTAGCGCTTTACGATGACTTTTTCAACCTTCCAAATGTCGCGGACGTAGTCTTCGATCGTGCGGTCGCTAGAGAACTTTCCGGAATTGGCGATGTTGATGAGCGCCTTCTTTGCCCAAGCCTTTTGGTCGGCGTAGGCGGCCACGACTTTTTCGTGGGCCTGGCAGTAAGCGCCAAAGTCGGCCAAAACGTAGTAAACGTCGGGGCGCTGGCCTTCGACGCCGTAAACCAAAGAATCGTGCAATTCCTTGAAGATTTGGCGCGACGGATCGTAGGTTCCGTCAACAAGCTGCTCCACAACCTTGTTCAAGGCCGGATTTCTGGCAAGACATTCCTGCGGGTTGTAGCTGTGCTCGGCTTCCATCTTGATGATTTCGTCGCTCTTAAGGCCAAAGACAAAAGCGTTTTCCTCGCCGGCCTCGCGCACGATCTCGATGTTGGCGCCGTCAAGCGTTCCCAAGGTAAGGGCGCCGTTGACCATGAACTTCATGTTGCTGGTGCCCGAAGCCTCAAAGCCCGCTGTAGAAATCTGCTCGCTCACGTCGGCGGCAGGGAAAATCTTTTCGGCGATGCTTACGCAGTAGTTTTCGATAAAGACTACGCGAAGCTTTCCGCGAACGCGGCGGTCGTTGTTGACGCGGTCGGCCACAGTGTTGATGAGCTTGATGATGCTCTTGGCGCGGCGATAGCCGGAAGCAGCCTTGGCGCCAAAGATAAAGGTGCGGGCCGGCGGATTGTAGTTGGGGTCGTCAAGCAAGCGGTTGTAAAGGTACATGATGTGCAGGACGTTCAAAAGCTGTCTCTTGTATTCGTGCAAGCGCTTTACCTGCACGTCAAAGATGCTGTCCGGGTCAAGGAAGTCGTTCTGCGTGTGCTTTAGGAAGTCAGCCAAAATCTGCTTGTTCTCATGCTTGATCTTGATGAGCTCGTTCAAGCTTTCCTCGTCGTCGGCGAATTTTTCCAAGCCCTTGAGCTTTGTCAAATCCTTTTCCCAGCCGTGGCCGATTCTCTTTGTGATGAATTCGGCCAGCGTGGGGTTGGCGTTCAAGAGCCAGCGGCGCTGGGTGATACCGTTTGTCTTGTTGTTGAACTTGGCCGGATAAAGTTCCGCCCAGTCCTTAAGTTCCTGCGTCTTAAGAAGCTCCGTGTGAAGCTCGGCCACGCCGTTGACGCTAAAGCAAGCGTGAATCGCGAGCCAAGCCATCTTGACCTTTCCGTTTCCGATGATTGACATGCGGTTTTGGCGGTCGTAGTCGTCGGGATACTTTTTGCGGAGGTCGTCCACAAAGCGGCGGTTGATTTCTTCGACAATCTGGTAGATGCGGGGCAAAAGTCCCTGGAAGATTTCAATCGGCCACTTTTCCAAAGCCTCGGCAAGAATCGTGTGGTTTGTGTAGGCGAATGTCTTTGTGACGATGTCCCAGGCTTCGTCCCAGCTCACTCCGTACTCGTCCATCAAAATGCGCATGAGTTCCGGAATCGCGACAACCGGGTGCGTGTCGTTCAACTGGATTACGTGAAGCTCGGGGAACTTGCGGAAGTTCGTTCCGTAGTTGGCCACAAAGTGGTGGACCAAGTCCTGCAAGCTGGCGCTAGAGAAGAAGTACTGCTGTTTTAGGCGCAGGGCCTTTCCGCTGGGGCCGTTGTCGTTGGGGTAGAGAACGCGGCTGATGTTCTCGGCCGAGTTCTGGCGCTCGACGGCGCGGTTGTAGTCCATGTTGTTGAAAAGCTGCAAGTCAAAGCCGTTGGGGCTGGTGGCTTCCCACAAGCGCAGCGTGTTTACGGTGTTTGTTCCAAAGCCTACGATAGGCATGTCGTAGGGAGTCGCCGTGACTTCCTCAGCGTTTTCTATATAATAGCGGTTTTGTCCGTCGGGAGTTTTTCCGTAGGCGATGTTTCCGCCAAAGCGGACGGTGACGGCCAAGTCGCTGCGCTTGGTTTCCCAAGGATCGCGGTGGCGAAGCCAGTTGTCAGGATACTCAACTTGGTAGCCGTCCTCGATGTGCTGCTCGAACATTCCGTACTCGTAGCGGATGCCGTATCCGTGTCCGGGGTAGTCCAAGGTTGCCAAAGAGTCAAGGAAGCAGGCGGCCAAGCGTCCAAGGCCTCCGTTTCCAAGGCCGGCGTCGGGCTCCTGGTCTTCGACCAAGTTGTAGTCGATGTTCATGTTTTTAAGGACGTCTTTTACCGCGTCCTTGATTTGCATGTTGATGAGGTTGTTTGAAAGCGCTCGGCCCATCAAGAATTCCGCCGACAAATAGTAAACTTGGCGGACGGGCTTTTTTTCGTATTCAGCGCGGGTCGCCATCCAGTTTTCCAAGATGAACTCGCGGGTCGATGCGGCTACCGCGTCGTACAAGTCGTGGATGTTGGCGTGGGAAATGTCCTTGCCGTATTGTCTCTTAAGGCGGCCCTCCAAGGCGCTCTTAAATTTCTCTGAATCAAATTCCATTTTTTCCTCCGGAAGTTATAATTCATGCGTTCCCAAAAACCGTCTTTGCGGCTCAAGGCTAATATTCTTATAATTTTACCAGCAAATCATATAAAATTCAAGCAAAATCGGTGAATTTTGTTTGAAAAAAATCACATGGCCGCGCGTCCTGCGGGCTCCTCTTTGGACCGGCGGAACTTGACTATAACAAAAAAAAAGCGTAATATTCTTGCGTTGTGCTCGTGCACGACTTAAGGAAATGGTATGCCGGTCACTATAAAGGACATTGCAAAAAAGGCGGGAGTATCCCGGGGAACGGTTGACAGAGTTTTGCACAACAGGCCCGGAGTCAACGCGCAAGTGGCGCAGGAAATCCGCGAGCTGGCTAAAAAGATGGGCTTTGTTCCCAACCGCGCCGGAAAAATCTTGGCCGCCCGCAAGCAGCAAATAAAATTCGCCTGCCTTTTGCCGGCAAAGTCCATTCCGTTTTTTGACGACGTGATGAAAGGCTTTGAGCGGGCGCAGCGGGAGTTGGCGGACTATGGCGTTAGCGTGGAAATTTTTCACGCCGAGCGCTACGACACGGAAACCCACATAAAGGCCTTGCAAGCGATGGCCAAAAAAGATTACTCGGGCCTTTGCGTCACTACGCTGGACACGCCGCAAGTTCAGCTTGAAGTGAACAAAATCGCGCAAAGGGGAATCCCCGTCGTAAGCGTAAACACCGACATCCCCGACAGCGGCCGCATTTGCTATGTGGGCGCGGACTACTTTCGCTCAGGGCTTACGGCTGCCGGAATGTTGAATTTAATCCGCCCGCAAAAGCTAAACGCGCTGATCATCGCAGGCTCCTACAACATCCGCGGCCACAAGGAGCGCATCAAGGGATTTTTGGCGGGCCTTGACGCGCATAAAATTTCATACAAGATTTGCGCGAAGATTGAGTCGCTTGACGACGACCAAGTGGCCTACCAAGAAAGCCTAAAGGCGCTAAAGGCCGACGCGAGCATAAATTGCATCTTCATCGCGGCCGCCGGCGTTGGCGGAGTTTGCCGCGCGGTTCAAGATTGCGGAAAGGAAAAAATCCGCGTCCTGGCTTTTGACACAGTTCCGCAAGTGACCCAATACCTAAACAGCGGCCTCATCGACTTTACGATTGACCAGGAGCCCGAGACGCAAGGCTACATGGGAATCCAGCGCCTTTTTTCTTGGCTGATGGAAGAAGGAAAGCGCGAGAGCAAAGACTACATCACAAAGACCGTGATTAAAATCGCGGAAAACATAAAATAGAAAAGGAGCCGCGCATGGAATACTTTGTAAAAACAAACGGATCTGACTTTAACGACGGAACGGAATCTTCTCCGTTCAAGACAATTTCAAAGGCCGCGAGCGTAGCCGTTGCCGGAGACACGGTGACAGTTTTTGGCGGAATCTACCGCGAATGGGTCAGGCCGCAAAACGGCGGACGCAACGACGGGGAGCGAATCGTTTACCGCGCGGCCAAGGGCGAGCGGCCGGTCATTAAAGGTTCGGAAGAAGTAAAGGGCTGGAAGAACGAAGGCGGCTCGGTGTGGAGCGCCACAGTTCCCAATTCGCTTTGGACAAAAGGCGGCGGAAATGGCGTGAATCCCTTTGCCAAGCCCGTCTGGGGCGACTGGGTTGTTTGGCCGCTCAAAAAGCCGGTTCACTTGGGAGACGTTTACCTTAACGGAAAGTCCATGTACGAAGCGATGTCGCTTGAAGAAGTCCGCGCCGCAAAAAAAAGGACCAGCGGATTCAACCCGCCGTGGACAAAGCATAAGGAAAAAATTCTTGAGCCGCAAAACACGGTCTACCAATGGTTCGCGCAAGTGGAAAACGAAACGACAAAAATTTACGCCAACTTCCAAGCCTTTGACCCCAACAAGGAATTGGTGGAAGTGAACGTCCGCCAAAGCTGCTTTTATCCCGACAAAATTGGCTTGGACTACATCACGCTTGACGGCTTTGAAATTTGCCAGGCCGCAAGTCCTTGGGCGCCGCCTACGGCCGACCAGCCCGGAATGATTGGCCCGCGCTGGGCAAAGGGCTGGATAATCCAAAACTGCGTTGTTCACGACGCAAAGTGCTCGGCGATTAGTTTGGGCAAGGAAGGCTCGACCGGCGACAACGACTGTACAAAATTCCGCGAAAAGCCCGGCTACCAATTCCAAATGGAGGCGGTCTTCAAGGCGCTAAAGGCGGGATGGAGCAAGGAAAAAATCGGAAGCCACCTTGTCCGCGACAACATAATTTACGACTGCGGCCAAAACGGAATCGTGGGCCACATGGGCTGCGCCTTTAGCGTGATTGAGCGCAACCACATTTACAACATCGCCGTGAAGCACGAATATTTTGGGCATGAAATCGGCGGAATAAAATTGCACGCGGCGATTGACGTTCAAATAAGAAACAACAACATCCACAACTGCACGTTGGGAACTTGGCTTGACTGGGAAACGCAGGGAACGCGAATTTCAAGCAACTTGTACTACGCCAACGACCGCGACTTGATGGTGGAAGTTTCGCACGGGCCCTACATCGTTGACAACAACATTTTTGCGAGCGACTACAACTTTGACAACATCTCGCAGGGCGGCGCTTATGTCCACAACTTGTGCTTGGGAACTATGCGCCGCGAGCAAGTCATGGACCGCGCCACGCCTTACCATTATCCGCACTCAACGGAGCCTATGGGAACGGCTTTGATTTTTAGCGGCGACGACCGCGTTCTTCAAAATATTTATGTAGGCGGAGCCAAGGCTTGGACAGAGCAGTCTTTGGGCGGAACTGACTCCTACAACAAAAATTTGTTCTTGACTTCCATGGGCTCTTGGATCTTTGACTTTATGGGCGCTCCGACAAGCGCCAACAAGAAAAAGTGGGCCGCCGCCTTTAAGGCCTTGGGCGAGCTTTTCGCGACTTCAAGCTTTGCCACGGCCCCGAGCGCCGCTTCTTTCGCCGACTACAAGCGCAATGTGGCAAAGGCGGGCGACGGCGACCACGACGTTTTTATGCGCGTTCAGCAAGCCGCTTACATAAAGGGAAACCATTACGCGGGCGGCGCGCCTCGTTTTGCGGCCGAAAAAAAATTCACCGCGAGCGAAAAAAATCCCGGCGTAAAAATTGTAGTTGAAGGCAACAAGACTTACATCAAGTTCAACGCCGACAAAAATCTTTTGTCCGCCCGCGCCGCCCTTGTCTCCACCAAAGACTTCCAAGCCACGCGCATAAGCGGCGCCCGCTTTGACGGCCCCGACGGAAAGGACATTGTCTTTGACAAGGACATTTTGGGAAAGACGCGCCAAAAGGACGGCGCGATTCTTCCCGGCCCCTTCGCCGAATTAAAAGAAGGAACAAATAAAATTTTGCTTTGGGAAGAAAAATAAAACACGCGAAGGAAATTGACTGGAAGTGGTTTATTGCGGCGCGAAAATTTTATTCGCGCCGCAAAAGGAACGAGTCAAGGCCTTGAGCGAAGCGTGCCTTGACCGTTCCTATTTTTACTCCATCTTGCAGCTGTAGCTTTTCGCTATTTTGTCAAAGTAGCCGCGGTTGGCCATGTAGCTGTCGCTGTAAACCGCAAGCGAAAGGCAGCCGCAAAGGTTGGAGGCCGCCGCGCGCAAAAGCTTTATGTCCGTGATGAATTTCTTGCTTTTGGGATTGTAGGTCGGCGCGATTATTTTTAGCCAAGAGCCGTCCGCGTGAACGTCCAAATTGGCCCAATCGCAGTAGGCCCCGTTTTTGCTTGTGGCCAAAAAGCGCAAGAGGCGGGCGGCGGTTTTGCTTTGTCCAAGCGCGTCGCCTTGCGGCAAGCCCATTGTCTGCATTGAAAGAATTGCGCTGTCGCCAAGGGTCCAAACGTTTTGTCCGGCTAGCGACCAGTTTTTGTCCGCGTCGGCGCTTTGGAGCAGCGCGGAATTTTTTCCCATTTCAACGCGGCTTTGAATTTTTTCTTTTTTGGCGTTTTTTATTTGCGCACCCTTGTCCTTTCCGTCTTTTTCAGCTTCCGCAAGCGGAACAAATTCCGCAAAAGACTTGTCCTTGGAATTTTTCAGGCGGCCGATTGTGGCCGTAACAAGAACGTCGCGGCCTGAATAGTCGATTATTTTCTTTAAGTTGAATATCGGAATCGCCGCGTCGTAAATCATTTGGACCGGGCCGCCAAACTGCTCGTAATTGTCTGAAACCGCGATTCCCGCTTGAATGAAGGGCGCGCTGGTTTTTGCGTAGTCAACAAGCGGCGGCTCCGGCAATTTGTATCGGCGGCCGCTAAGCTCGTAAACCAAGTCGTGAATGTAGTTCACGATTTCCGCGTCTTCTTGGCGCGGCGGAATCACAAAGCGCTCGCCTGTCATTTCCAAGCGGCCGTTTTTTTGCTGGGCGCTGAACAAAATGTCTATGTTGGCGGCGGGAAGATTTTCTTTTTGCGGGGCGTAGTAGCGCGCCTCGTAGGTGGAATCGTCGTAGCAAAGAAAGCCTATGTAGCTTTCGCGGTTAAAGGAAAAATCGCGGTAATAAACATATTCGCCGCTTGCGTCGGGAATCGGATTGGCCGCGTCCGGCAGCGCGAACAATTTAACGCAAGAAAGCGCCGCCGCCATAAAGATGATGTTTTTAGCGTTAATTTTCATGGCGCCTATTTTATCGAAAAGCCGCCGCAATTGCAACGGACGCGGCCCGCGCTCGCGAAAGTCTGAAATTGAATTCTTTCATTCTGCGCGTGGTTTTAGAAAGAACTTGTACAAGTATCTTGAAAAGAAAAAATTATAACAATTTCCTTAGCGGAAGTCGTGTCGGAAACAAAAAAAAGCGGTTGTCCCAAAAGGGACGACCGCCTTTTCTTTTGCTTCAAACTTTGTCATTCATAGGGAACGAGCGTGACCTCGCTTCCCATTATGTCCCAAAGGGCCTGCAAGGCCGCGGAGCTCGTCGTGTCCTCGTATGTCTGCCCTCCGGTAACGTAAGAGCTTTTTTCGAGCGTCCACTTCATCTCGGAGGCGGAGCCGGAGACCGCGAACTTGTCGGAGACCGACAGGACGCTGGCCGTGTAGCCGACCGTCACCGACGAGCCGCTTTGGGCGAAAGTTCTGTCTGTGTAAAGGTTGTAGAGGCTTCCATTTTTGTAGAAGTCGAACGTTCCGTCGCTCTTGATTTGGATCCAGCGGCCGCTCTGCGTGTCGCCCTTCATCTTCCAGTTTCCCTGGATGGAGAACGACACGGTTCCCGAGCCGCCGCCAGACGGCGAAGAGCCCTTCTTGCGGAAGACGAGGCACGCGGTATTTGTGACGCAAGAGCTGTAGTCGCAGATGAAGTAGAGCTCGCCCGAAACTAGCTTCAAGAAGGCGCCGGCGTAGTCGCTTTCTTTCGTTCCGACGAACACGTCGTCGCCCGCGAGGTCGACGTTGAGATGGTCCTTCGCGCATTTTTTGACGCTGGGGCTGCCGCGGGTTCCGAGCTCGTCGAAAGCCATGAAGGAACCGCACGAGAGGCTTTTGTCCTCCCCGCTTGAAGTTTGGACGACGAGGGTGTAGCTTCTGTCCGCTATCGTAAGGCTTTTGGGGGTGTTTCCGTTCTGGTCGGGATAGGTTTTGCTGTATATAATGACGACATTGCTGTCGAAGTAAAAAGCCGCCGTGCCGTTGTCCGAGTCGTTCCAGGGGCATATCGACCTGTCGAACACCCACTCGCCGGCCATGGCGTCGTACTTCTTTCCCGCGGCTTCGCGGGGAAGGGACGCTGCGGGTAGCCCGCCGCCGGTCGGGTTTGAAGTGGTCGTTTGGGTGGCGAAAGGAGCTCCGCCCCCCGAGCTGTTCGAACATCCGGACAAGCCGGAGAACGCAACCAACGATGCGGCGCAAAAAAGCGCCAATGCCGCTCTTTTCATAAGAGCCTCCTTGATTTTTTTGATTATTATAGTTTGCCAAACTTTCATTGTCATTAAAGTTGCGCTTTAATGAGCGTTAGTTTTGCAAAGGTCAAATATCACAATACTTTAGTATTTAATATATGTCAAGATAATCAATACAATAGTATCAATTTACTTGACGGACGGACTATTTTGTTAAACGAGCGCATAAAAGGGCTTAGAAAGGAACGGGGCTTGAGCCAGGTTGACTTGGCGCAAAAATTGGGCGTTTCCAAACAGAGCGTGTCAAATTGGGAAAACGACAACATTCTGCCGTCAATCGAAATGCTTGTCAAAATCTCCCGCTTTTTTTCTGTAAGCGCAGACTATCTTTTGGGCGAAGACTCCCGCAAATTTCTGGAAATCACCGGCCTAAAAGAAAAATACATTCCTCACATTCAGCAATTAATCGACGACTTGCGCGTCATGAAAAAATAGTGGATTTTATTGATTTACGGCCTAAAAACGTCCAACTTTAGCTCGGAAACAACCTTGTAATGTTTGTCGTTTGCCGTGCAAAGCGGCTCGTTATATTTTGCGCAAGTGGCGGCAATCAAGGCGTCCGCCATGGCAAAAGAATCGGAATGAAAAAACTTTTCCACATAAGATATGGCTTGGGCTGAAATTTCCGAGTCAATTTGAATCGTTTCAATGTCAAGGCTCTTAATGACTTTTTTCAAGGCCGCAAGTTCGCGCTTGTTCTTCATGCCTTGAACAAGTTCCATATAAGTCACAGCGGAAATTTTAAAAGGCGCTTGCGAAAGAATTTTCTTTTGAGCCTTTTCGTTACCACGCAAAAACCAAATGAAAACGTCTGTGTCAAATACCAAAGCGGCGGCCTCGTCTCATCGAGCTGACATATTCAGGAACATTCTCTGAGTCGGAATGATTTTTCCACAAGCCAAAAGCGGCCTTTGCGTCTTCCGCCGTATAGCGTTTTTTTGCGGCAACCTTCTTCTTTTTTGAGCGGAACGAATCAAGAATGGTGACAATCACTTCTTTGCCGTCATAGATATTTCCAATGAAACCGTCCGCGACGACAGCGTTTCCTTTTACATATCCTTTTAAAGAAATCATGGCGCGCTCCTTCTTTCAATAGAATATACAGCGCAATTTCCAAAAAATCAAGGAAAAAACGCCGCCGGGCAAAAGCGCGCCTCTGCTTGAAAATTTGCCCTAAAAGCGCTATTGTTGTATTGATGAAATATCTCAAAAAAGATTCCGCGTGGGAAAAGGAACTTCTCGCGCGCTTTATAGATTACGCAAAAACTTTTTCCACTTCTTCATGCGCGGCAGCCGACAAGGGCGTCCAGCCTTCGACGGAATGCCAGCGCGATTTTGCCAATAAAATCGCGGCGGAGCTTGCGGCGCTGGGCTTTGAAGGCGTCCAGGTCACAAAGTTTGGTTACGTCTACGCTTACATTCCGGCCAATCCTGCGGCCGGCGCTTTAGGCGCTGGAAAAACGGCGGCGGCCAAAACGGCTGGCGGCGCAAAAAGTTCGGCCAAGCCCTTTTGTCTTTTGGCCCACTTGGACACGGTGGAAGAATGTTCCGGAAAAAACGTCAAGCCGCAAGTAAAAAAGCGCGACGGCCAGACTATCGTGACAAGTGACGGAACGACCCTCTTGGGCGGAGACGACAAGGCCGGCTTGGCCGCGATTGTGACCGCCTTGCATTTTCTTCTTTCCAACAAAAAAATCGCGCATCCAAAAATCGAAGTGTGTTTTTCGCCCGACGAAGAGACCGGCCACGGAATGGACCATGTTCCGCTTGACTTGATAAAGTCTAAATACGCCTACACGGTTGACGGCGGCCACATTGGCGAGCTGGAATGCGAATGCTTCAACGCCTGCAAGAGCGAGGTGGTCTTTACAGGAAAGGCCGCCCACACAGGCGACGCGCGCGCGGCAAAAATGGTAAACGCCATCAGCGCGGCGAGCTTGTTCGTTCAGTCTTTGCCAAAAACGGAAGCGCCTGAGACGACCGACGGCTATCAAGGCTTTTACGCTCCGTTAGAAATTGGCGGAACGATGGAAAGCGCCCGAGTGTCGCTTTTGTTGCGCGATTTTGAAAAAGCGGGAATGGAGGCGCGAAAAAAATTGGTGGCCCAGCTTGCAAAGGCCGCCGCCTCTTCCTGCGGCGCGAGCGTAAAGGTAAAGACCGCGCAGCAGTATTTGAACATGCGCGAGGGAATAAAAAAAGCGCCATTTGTCGTGGAGCGCCTTGTGGCGGCTTGCAAGGCCAGCGGCGTGGAGCCTGTCTTCAAGCCCATTCGCGGCGGCACCGACGGCTCGCGCCTTACCGAGATGGGAATCCCGTGTCCCAACATTTGGACGGGCGCGCACGACTATCACAGCGAGCGGGAATGGGTCAGCGTGGAGCAAATGCTGGCCGCCGCCGACGTTTTGGTTAATTTAGCGGCATTATAGTAAAGAAGGAGATTTTAGCGGCAAGATAAACGAAGGCAAGCCAAAGATTTTAGGATTGCCGCATAAGCCGCAACATTCGCGCTCGTGACAAAACTCGCGCGAACAGCGGTATTGTATGGAGGTTATGAAAATGCACGAATACAGAATTGAAGGCGGATTTCCGATAAAGGGAAAAATCACCGCCGCCGGAAACAAGAACGCCGCGCTTCCTTGCATCGCGGCCACGCTTTTGACCGAAGAAAAAGTCACTCTCAGAAACATTCCCGAAATCGAAGACGCGGGCGTAATGTTCAAAATTTTGGAAGGCCTTGGCGCTTCCGTTAAAAAAGTTGAAAAGCATGTCTGGGAAGTCACCGCGCAAAAAATAGAAGCAACCTTGATTCCGCCGGAACTTTCAAAAAAAATCCGCGCCTCGATTTTGTTCGCAGGCCCGCTAATCGCCCGCTTTGGAAAGGCCAGCATGATGCCGCCCGGAGGAGACGTAATCGGACGGCGGCGCTTGGACACCCACTTTTTGGCTTTGACCGAATTGGGAGCGCGCGTGGACATCGACGGAAAATTTGAGTTCAGCGCCAACAAGCTTGTGGGCGACGACATATTCTTGGACGAAACTTCGGTCACCGCGACGGAAAACGCCTTGATGGCCGCCGTCCTTGCCGAGGGCCGCACTACAATCACCAACGCTGCGAGCGAGCCGCATGTGCAGGACTTGTGCAAAATGCTCGTCGCGATGGGCGCCAAAATCACGGGCGTAGGCTCCAACATTTTGACAATCGACGGCGTAAAAAAGCTTCACGGCTGCGACTTCGCCATCGGCCCTGACTACATGGAAATCGGTTCCTTCATCGGGCTTGCCGCCGCCACGCGCGGTTCGGTCACAATAGAAAACATAAACCCGCCGGACATGCGGCCCTTGCGCATAGCGTTTGGAAAGCTCGGAATCCGCTGGAACATAACCGGAAACACGCTTGAAGTGGCCGCCAACCAAGACATGAAGGTAAACCCAGACCTCGGCGGCATGATTCCAAAAATCGACGACTCGCCCTGGCCGGGATTCCCGCCGGATTTGACCAGCATCATGACGGTCGTGGCGACGCAAGTAGAAGGCAGCGTCTTGATTTTTGAAAAGATGTTCGAGTCAAGAATGTTCTTTGTTGACAAGTTGATCGGAATGGGAGCGCGCATAACGCTGTGCGACCCGCACCGCGCTGTCGTTTCAGGCCCCTGCGTCCTTCACGGCGACAAGCTTGTGTCGCCCGACGTCCGCGCCGGAATGGCGATGGTGATCGCGGCGATGATAGCGCGCGGCGAAAGTTCCATCAGCAACGTTTACCAAATCGAACGCGGCTACGAAAATTTGATTCCGCGCCTAAAGGCCTTGGGCGCCCACATCGAATGCGTCGAGGTTTAGTCGTTCTTGCGCGAAAGGAAAACGACGCTGACCAGCGCCAGCAAGAAAATGTAGGCTATTATTCCGGCCAAAAGCGCCATGTAAGTTCCAGCGATGGCTACAAAGACAAAGTTGAAAAGCCTTATGACATATTCGATGAAGCTTTCGGCAAGATAGAAGACCGCGTTGAGCGACGGCAAAATGAAGATCCATTTGAATTTAAAGATCGCTCCGGACGCAAGCCTGTAGTTCCAGGCGATTGTGGCGACAAAGATTAGGATTATCAAGAACATGAATGGATAAAAAATTCTGTTCAAGGATTCCACGCTAAAGACTTCGCTTGAGTATCCGTAGTCGGGAGCCTTGCGCGCCATTCTGTTGAGCGAGAAGGGGTTGAGGTTTCCGTTTCCGGCCGCAGAAATTAGAATCAGCGAAAAGTCTTCGTAGGGAATCGGGAAGAAAAGCTTTTCTTTTGCCGCGCCGCCGCCAGCGCTCTTTTCGTTGAATGTCCAAACAGGCTCGTTTTTGTTTTCGCGCGAATCGCGGCTGACAGAGCGCAGCATCACAAAGGGAACGTTCTTTACGGACTGCGGCGCGGAAAGATCCTTGGCGCTTTCTTTGTCCAAGGAAAGAACTGAGCGCGACATCATCTTTGCGTATGGAGTGGACATGGAAGACTTCCATTTTCCATATTGGTCAAACGAATGGATTGAAAGGCCGCGCAAGTAGCGCAACATTCCGCCGCTTCCTTCAACGTCTGTGACTCCTCGGATCAATACAACGTCGCGCTCTCCGTTGTCATGCGGAATCGCGAAATAAATGTTGTTGGCCGATTCAAAGCGGCTCGCGTCGTAAGTTTCGTCAATGAAAAAATAATTTTCAAGCAAGATTGTCTGCGATTTGTCCAAGTAGCGGATGACATCGGGGTCGCGGGCCTTGCGCGCGTCTTCCTGCGAAAGGTCGTGGAAAATGTAGTAGGCTTCCTCAAAGTCGCCGTTTATGAGCGCCGTGTAGCCCTGCATTTTTTTTCTAAAGAAAATGTTTCCCGCGGTCAGCTCTTCCATTTGCGCTTTTTGCAGCCGCTCCCAAGCTTTTTCCGCAAGTTCCCTCGCTTCTTTTGCTGAACTTGAGCCTGCCTCGGAAATGGATTCCGCCTGAACCGAAAGATAATGGGCTTCAAAAAAATCTTTGTTGTCAAAACATTCCTTGGCTTTTTTTGTCATTTGCTCGGGCGACATTTTGCTTTCGTCAAGCGCCAAGAAAGACTTGTCGTTTGAATTTAAATTTGTTTCGTTGTAGCTCTTGTTGCGCTCGGCGCGTTGAATTGCCTCCAGCTCTTTTTGTTCCGCTTCAAGCTGGCGGTCAAGGTTTTTTAAATCCTTGTTGTTTGGATCAAGAATAAGGGCGCGCTTTACATATTGGCTCGCTATTCCCGGCTTTTTCTGAAGGCGGTGAAGGCGCGCTGTCTCCAAATATTCGGAAAGCATCGGCGGAATTTCTTGCATCACTTTTTTCTTTGATGTTTCAAACGGAAGGAATACAAGAGTTCCGAGCGTCGCCGCGAATGTGACAAGCAGGGCGGCCACGATTATTTTTTTGAACACAAGGGCAATCTCGGCGCTAAAGCGGGCGCCGGCGCCTCTTACGTTTGAAAACTCAATCGAGCAGGCCAGCAAAAAGGCCGTGAACAAAATAGAAGGCAAAAAGTCAAGCATAGAGCAAAGCGCGTTTGTGGTCTTGTAGGCCGTTTGCGAACCGTTGGCGACGCAGGCCATCGGCAATAGAAAAAAGCTTGCCGCAAAAACCGCCGCCGCCGCGAACAGGGCGTACGCCAAAAAGGACGGAATGAATTTTTTCATAGGCCGCTCCTTTTTTGCTTTGCGGCATGGACTGCCACCTTGAAGATTCCCAAAAAGCAAAGCGCTAAGATTATCAGACAGTTTATCGCGGCTTGAAAATGGCCGGCGACAAAGGCAAGAATTTTTCCCTGTCCGGCAAGTTCGGCGATGGCGGAATCAAAGACGCCAAAAAGGCAAAGCGAGTTCAAGACTAAAATCACAACCGTGTCAAAGGTGATGTAAAAAGCGTCGGCCATTTTCCATTCGCTGGCGCTTATGACGGCGCCAACCGAAACAAGCGCCGCCATCATGGAAGAAAAGAAAAGCCATGAAAGCGTTCCCTCGGAACTTGCCTCGTAAGCCTTTTGATGCACGATGGAAATGCCTCTCAAGAAATTTGACAAGACCGGCGGCGGAGTCAAGTTCTCTCCGACAAGCGGATCGCAAAAGCCCAGCCAGTCCCTCTTGAAGTTCATGTAGTTGCTGTCCAAAAAGCGTACCGAATTGCTTGACTCGGCGGAAGAAAAATAGTTGCCGTTGATTCTTATTCCGCTGACATAGTTTCCTGTGGTCAGCGTAAAGTAGTAAGTGTTTCCGTTTATGTTTCTAAAATATCCCGACGACAAGTCCAGCGATTCGGAGTTGGCCAGCGCTTGGCTTTTTTCTTGGGAAGCCGTGTAAAAGATTGGCGCTGCGAAAATCCAAACCGACAAAGAAAGAAGCGCGATTGTGATAGAGCCTGCGATCTTGTTGTATTTGGGATGGCGGATAAGGGTAAGAAACAAGAACATCGGAATGAAAAGCAAAAAAATTGGAAAGAAAATCATCGCGCCGTTGACAAAGTGTTGGATTGAAAAAACGTTCATCTGGGAGCCGACTACAAAAGACGCCACGCCGTGGTAAATCATTATAAAAAAACCGCCGGCCGCTGCGCCAAAAACGCAAAGCAAGACAAAGGCCAGCAATTCAATCAAGACGGTTTTCATTCTTTCTATTTTAGCGCATGTTCGCGCTTTTGGCTAGATAAAAACGCCATCGCTTGCGACCGCCGTCCGCCCTTGCTTGTGTCCGCCCTTGTAAGCCTTGCCCTGCCGCGTCCGGTTTGTTTGACAAATTTAAAAAACTGATGTATTCTATATAGTATGGCGGAAAACCAGCAGGCGATGTTTGGCCACAAGGTAATTTTTCTCAACCCCGACTTTCCCGGCCACGGCGAGGTGTTCAAAAAACTTGCCGAGGACGAATACGAAGTTTATTTTATCCAAAATTACCGCGACGCCAAAAGCGTTTTGCGCGAATACAAGGATTCGATTTGCATTGTTTACGCCGACGAAGCCACGGTCAAGCGCAAGATGATTAACTTCATCGTTTCATGCTCCAAGGACGGCTCGCTAACTTCCACAATTTTCTATTTGATAACTTCCGACTTGAACATAAAGGAAAAGAAGGCGCTCGAAGAGGCCAAGCCTTGCTATGAAGGCGTCATATCATTCAATCCTCGGACATCTTTTTTGACGCAAGCGATTGAGCTGCAGCTGGAAGAAAAGAACGCCAAGGGAAGGCGCCAATACGTGCGCGTTTCTTGCGCCGATGACAAGGACGCGATCGCCCTTGCGGAAATGGACGGCCGCTTGTACAAGTTCAAGATGCACGACATAAGCATAGTGGGCTCGGCTTGCGCGGTTGAGCCCAAGTTCGCGCAGTTTTTTCAAAAGGGAACGGTCATTAGTTCCGTCAATTTTTCGCTTGCCGGAAAGCAAATCTCTGTCGGCGAGGTGGCCGTTTACGCCACGTTCACCGCGGGCGGCGTTGAAAAATTGGTCTTGCTTTTTAAGAATCCCCTCGTTGGCGAGAACAAGGATTTTGTCCACAACTACATTCGCGAAAAATTTGACAGCGACATTCATACAATCATAAAAAGCCATCCGCGCGACGAGGAAGACTACTCCAAGGCCTTCGCCGAAGGCGAGAGCGAAGACAAATGAACTTGCTTTCGATAAAGGATCTCACAAAAATCGGCCGCGAAAAGCCGCTTTTTACCGACGTGACGCTTGGCTTGGACGAAGGGCAAAAGGCCGCGCTGATTGGAAAGAACGGCGCCGGAAAATCCACTTTGTTTAACTGCGTCGCGGGCGTTTTGGCACCCGACAAGGGCAGCGTTGTCTTTAACAAGGAAGCGGGCTTTTCCTATCTTGCGCAAACGCCGGCCTTTGACGGCGACGACACGATTCGCGCGCACATCTTTAAAAGCGATTCCCCCAAACTAAAAATCATAAACGAGTACCAAAGCCTTTGCGTCAATTTGGGGAACTTGAGCCAGGCGCAGGCGGAACGCTACGACGCGCTTGAAAAGAAAATGAACGACGGCGACTTGTGGAACTACGAGGCGCAAATTTCTTCGATACTTTCAACGCTGGGAATCCACGACCTTGACCGCAGGATGAAAACCCTTAGCGGCGGCATGGCGAAAAAAGTCGCGCTGGCCCAAGTCTTGGTGGAAGACACAAAAATCCTTTTGCTGGACGAGCCGACAAACCACTTGGACATAAAGACGATTTCTTGGCTGGAAGACTATTTGCGCTCCACCAGCCGCGCCGTTTTTATGGTAACGCACGACCGATATTTTTTGGACAGCGTATGCTCCGACATTTACGAGCTGGAACGCGGGCGGCTTACTTTATACCACGGAAATTATTCCGAGTATTTGGAAAAGAAAGAAAAGGAAATCGAAATCGCCAAGAACACCGACCGCCGCATTGAGTCGGTCTTGCGCTTTGAGCGCGACTGGCTTTTGCGCGGCCCCTGCGCGCGAGGAACCAAGGCAAAGGCGCGAATCCAACGCGACCAGCAGCTTATCGCCCACGAAAAATTTCAGGAAGACAAGGGATTTAGCTTTGAGACCAAGGAGACACGCCTTGGCGGAAAAATCTTGGAGCTTCACCGGCTTTCAAAGAATTTTCCAAAAGGCTTTGCCGTCGCCAACAGTGTGTCATTCCCGGCAATGACAGGCGTCACTGACCAAAATGCCGCCGCGACGTCTCCCGTCCTAAAAGATTTTTCATACACCTTCAGCAAAGGACAAAAAATCGGAATCTACGGCAACAACGGAAGCGGAAAGACCACGCTCCTAAACATGATCGCCGGCCGCCTTCCTCCCGACAGCGGAAACATCGTTCTTGGCGTGAACACCCATATCGCCTACTACGAGCAAAATCCGACATTCAAAGACTTGTCGATGACCTCGCTTGAATACATCGAAGAAGCCGCCGAATGGATTGAGCTCAACGACGGACGGAAATTGAGCGCCGCGCTTTTTTTGAACGAGTTTGGCTTTGAAGGAAAAATCCAACATTCGCCTGTTTCGTCGTTGAGCGGCGGCGAGCGAAAGCGCCTTTACCTTGTCCGCCTTTTGATTTCAAACCCCAACTTCATCATCCTTGACGAGCCGACCAACGACTTTGACATTTGGACGATGAACATTTTGGAAGACTTTTTGACCCAGTTCAAGGGCTGCCTTTTGGTCGTCAGCCATGACCGCTATTTTATGGACAAGGTTTGCGACACGCTTTTTATTTTGGAAGACGACGGAAGCGTGGCGGGCTTTGTCGGAAAGTGTTCCGAGTACATTGAGCTTTTAAAGGAAAGGGAACGCGAGGCTGCCCGCGACTCTAAGCAAGCCCAAAAATCGGGCGGCGGCCAAAACGGCGGCCAAGCGCAAAACGGCGGCTCCTCAAATTCCAGCCAAGCCCAAGAATCGCCGCAGGCTGCGCCTGCTGACAAGCCAAAAAAACTTTCGTTCAAAGAGCAAAAAGAATTCGCCGCCTTGGAGGCCGACATAGAAACGCTTGAGGCGCGAAAGACAGAGCTTGAGGCCGCGCTTTCCAGCGGCGAAAGCGACTTTGCAAAGATCCGCGCCTGGAACGACGAGTACCAATCCCTGTCCGCCGCCCTTGACGCCAAGTACGCGCGCTGGGAGGAACTAGCCGCTCGTGCCTAATTGGAGCTTGTCGCTCGCGCTGGTTAAGGAAAGCCCAAAAAGCGGGCGGCAGTTTTTGTCTTGCAAACAATTCTTATTTTTGCGCGAACGGGTCTTCCTTGATTTTTGTGTATTTCCAGTCGTAGCCGTGGGTGCTGGGGCGAAGGCCTTGGACGCGCTCGTTTTCGGCGCGAAGCTGGTCGCTTATCATTTTCTTAAAGGCCGTCATAAGCGGCTCCGGGTTGGCGGCGGGGTTGGCAAGTCCAGCCTCTTGCAATTCCTTGATTAGATAGTAGCAAGTTTCGACGGTGGAAACACATTCAGGACGCGGCTCGTGCTTGAAGGTAAAAATTGAGCGGTATTCCTTTGCGAATGACATTTTTGGAAGGTCCAGCAAAAAGGGATTATGCTGCAAGATTTTCCGCGAGCAAAACCAAGTTGCGTCAACGATTATCGGCATCAAGATTTTTCCGCGAGCCGCGCTCTTAAAGTTTGGGTTGGCCGCGTTCCATGCGTCGTTTCCGGGATAGAGCAAAAGGGGAAGGTATTTGGAATCGGACAAAAGGTCAAAAAGCCGCCTTCCGGGAACATTGTCCTTTGTGTAGTCCAAGGCGACCAAAATCTCAGAGTCGGGAAGGCACAAGTGGCTTATGCGGCCGGTTCCGGTTCGCTGCCGCTTGGCTTCCTTTGGGTGCATGAGAAAGATGAATTTAAGGCCGGACTGGACCGGCGGCTTTGTGTATTGGCAAAGGCAAAATCCGTCCGGCCTAAAGCATTTGTAACATCTCATGCAACAATTTTAGCGTTAGTTCTTTATCATTTCAAGGAGGGCGTCTTTTCCCTGCGCTCCTACTGTGGAGGCGGCGACTTTTCCGTCCTTAAAGACAAAGAAGGCGGGAATGCTCATGATTCCGTATTCCTGAGCCAAGTCTCCCTGCTCGTCAACGTTCACCTTGCCCACTTTGTAAGAGCCGTCGCTTTCGTTTGCAAGCTCTTCCACGACAGGGCCCATCATCTGGCAGGGGCCGCACCAAGTCGCCCAAAAGTCAACCAGCACGGGAACTTTTGATTCCAAAACTTCCGCCTTGAAGTTTTCCGAGGTGAGTGTAATCTCAGCCATATTAGCCTCCTTAATTCCGCTTTGACAAAACAGAATTGTATACAATCTAAATATAATAATTATTTAGAAAATAGTCAAGGGCCGCTCGTAAATCTCTTTTCAAAACCCTTGCTTGCTGTTTCGAGCGGACCTCCGCAACGCTGCGCTTGCGGGCCGTTGCCGCAGCCGCGCCCGGGAGCATTTTTTGTTATTGATTGCGCTCCGCTTTCCCTTCTATTTCCAATGCTGGCGGTAGTTTGCGCGGCGGTAGGCGTTGGGGCTAAGGCCTGTTTCCTTTTTAAAAACGGAACAAAAATGGCTTGACGACGAGAACGAAAAATAGTCGCTGATTTCCAAAACCGAAAAGTCCTCATAGGCCAGCATGTTGACCGCCGCCTCGATTTTTAACTTTGTTATGTAGCGCTGGATTGACACTCCGGTTTCTTTCTTAAAAAGTTCGCATAGGTAAGTCCTGTTAATGCCGACCGCCCTGGAAATTTTATCCAGCGTGACGCGCTTTTGAATGTTGTCCACAATATAATCAATGGTTCTTTTTATCGCTTGCGAAATGCCGGGCGTCGAGCGCAAGTCTTTCATTTTTGAGGCGTAGTCGTAAATCAAGTCTCTGTGCAGGAACGAAATCATTTCCTTGTCTGTCGCCAAGTCAATTTGCTGAATGTAGGAGTCGCTCAAACTGTATGCGATGTTAAGCGGAAGCCCGCCCTCAATGCAAAAGCGCGTTATCAGCGCGATGGTCGTTATCAAATGGTATTTTAAATTTCGCAAAGGATTTTTGGAAAGGAGGCCAAGGCGCTCGTCTTCAAGCGGCACCATCAGCTTTTTGAGTTTTTTCAAGTCGCCTTGTTTGACCGCGTTGTAAAATTCCAGCTCCCGCTCGTAAGCCAAGCGCGCGTTGTGGAATTCCATTTGCAGGAACGCTTCCTTTGGAAATTTTTTACCTCGAATTTTCATAAAAAAGATTATAATGAAAAACCGAAAAAAATGCAATTATGCCGACAAATTTGATATTAATAAATTTGGCATGGTTGTATTATCCCTTTTAATAAAAAAACAAATCGGAGGATTATTATGAAAACGACAAGACGAATTGCGCTTGGAACGGCGGCTTTGGCTTTGTGCGGAGCCTTGTTTTTTAGCTGCTCTAATTCAGCGGGCGGAAACCTTTTGGCGGGGGCAGGAAACAACACTAACGGGACTGGCTCTCAGCCAACGCAGGGCGGCGGAAGTGGACAGACGCAAAGTCCGGCGACGATTTCCTACAATAAGCTTTGGGAAGGAAGCAAAACAATGGCTTGGAGCGGCGACGAAAACTGCGTGGTGATTGACCATGCTGTTTTTTCCGCTGATTTTGACAGCCTTCGCGTTACTTATAACGCCAGCGCCGGCGCGATAAAGTTGGCGGCTTGCGACCCGTGGACAGAACTCAAGCCTGCGGCTATAAGCGATGGAAGCATTGGCGCCGACGGCGCGTTGAATTTGCCTACAGGCGACAATAAGACAGTCACAGTGAAATTGAGCGACTCTGATGTGGCTCTGATAAAAGGCCAGGGAAAAGACGGCGCTTGGGGCGGCGTTAAAATCTTCGGCGCTGACACTGTGACGCTTTTGAAGGTTGAATCTTTCAAGGCGGCCGCTTCAGCGACACCGACGCCGCAGACAACAACGCCTGAGCAGACGCAGACACAACCCCAAACTCAAGACCCTGGCCTTCTTTTTGAAAGCAGCGAAGGTTGGACGGAAGATTGGACAACGAAGACTTTCGAGGCTGCCAAATTCGCCGCCGCTGTTACGGGTTCGCAAATCAAGTTCACTGTCAGAAAGAATACAGACCGTTTAAGAACAGGTACTGAAGGCAACTATAATTATTCCGAATGCTATAGCATTATTCAGCTTTTGGATAAAGTAGATGAAAATACTACCAACAAGCTTACAGGCGGAACAATCACTGGCGGCGAAATTGAAGGTGAGAATCTCAAGCCTCTTTATAAGAACGCTGACAGCACAGACGACTACGACGAAAGCCATGTGTTCACAATGGTTTACACTCCTAGCGCCGCTGAAATTGACATCCTTAAGACAAAGGGTGTCGGCGTTCAGGCCCACGGAACAAGAATCTTGAAGATTGAATTCGTCGCGGCTCCGGCGAGCAAGTGACATTCGCCCCCATCAGGCAAGGAAAGGTAACATGAAAAGAACAGTTTTTTTAGCCGCCGCCTTGAGCGTCGCGGCTTCGGTTTTGGGCTTTGCCGCTGACAATGGATTGGCTCCTGTCGGAAGTTCAGTCTATACTGCAAGCGACCTTGTGTGGCACGACGAGTTTGACGGCTCTTCGTTGAACATGAATGACTGGAACTTTGAGTTCCACCAGCCCGGCTGGGTCAACAGCGAATTGCAGAGCTACGACGATTCCCCCAAAAACACTTACGTCAAGGACGGCTGCTTGGTAATCCAGCCGCTCAAGACCGGCAACAAGTACACTTCTGGCCGCGTCAACACAATGAACAAGCGCAACTTTAAGTACGGCCGCTTTGAGGCGCGGCTTAAGGTTCCAAAAGGACAAGGCTTCCTTCCTGCCTTTTGGATGATGCCCGCAAACGAAGGCCTTTACGGACAATGGCCCAAGTGCGGCGAAATCGACATCATGGAAGTTTTGGGACACCAGACCAACACGCAGTACGCCACGCTTCACTTTGGCGAGCCCCACACGATGAAGCAAAAGACTTACAACTCAAAGGGAAAGGATTTCGCCTCTGACTTCCACGTCTTTGCCTGCGAATGGGAACCCGGCGAGATTCGCTTTTATGTTGACGGAAACCATTTCTTTACCGAAAACAAATGGTTCACCAAAAAGCAGGGCGTCGCGAAAGTTCCGTATCCGGCTCCCTACAACCAGCCCTTCTACATCATCTTGAACGTGGCCGTCGGCGGAAACTGGCCCGGAAATCCCAACGCCAGCACAAAGTTTGACGAGCGGGCGCAAATGGTCGTTGACTACGTTCGCGTTTGGCAAAAAAAGCAGTACAACGAAAACGTGGAAAATCCCAGCAGCAAGGTCAAGCTGCGCGACCCCGACGCGTCTGGCAACTACGCCGTCAACGGAAATTTCGCCAAGGCCGAAAGCATGTCAGACGGCAAGGGCTGGGACTTCCTCTTGTTCGGAACAGGAAAAGGCTCGGCCTCGGTAAAGGACGGCGAATTGGTGATCCGCCAGCAGACTCCCGGCGACTTGGAATACAGCGTGCAGGTTGTCCAGCCCGACATTCCTTTGCAGGAAGGATGCAAGTACCATTACAAGTTTGACGCGCGCGCCGACGCCAAGCGCGAAATCCGCGCCGCGATAACCGCTCCCAACTGCAACTGGATCCGCTACCTTCCCGACACAAAAGTCACGGTAGGCCCGGAAAAGAAAACCTACGAGTTTGACTTTGTGATGAGCGAAGACACAGACCCGAACCCGCTCGAAACAAAAATTATGGGCTTGCGTTTAGTAGTACGAGCGGAGTTGACAAATGTTTCTGTAAATAGTATCATTTTTTCATTAGGAGATAATAAATGAAACTTTTAAAATTCATCGCGGCCTTTGCCGCTTGCGCCATGCTCTTTGGCTGCGCCAAAAAAGATTCGTCTTCCAAGACCGTAAAAATCGGAATAGCGAAAATTGTCCAGCATCCGGCCCTTGACGCCGTTGAGCAGGGCATAACCGATGTGGTGAACGAAAGCGGCTTTGTCGCCGACTACGACTTTCAGAACGCCAACGGCGACGTAAACACCGCCGCGCAAATCGCGCTCAAGTACAAGGACGAGCGCGTGGACGTTGCCGTCGGAATCGCGACTCCGGTGGCCCTTGCCTTGGCCACTTCAATCAAGGACATTCCAATCGTATTCGGAACGGTGACCGACCCCGTCGGCGCCGGATTGGTTTCTTCCATCGACAAGGGAGAGAACAACGTTTGCGGAATGAGCGACGCGATTCCGTCAGAGCAGCACATCGCGCTCTTTAAGAAAGTCGCGGGCCTCAAGACCTTGGGCTACATCTACACTTCAAACGAAGCCAACTCAATCAGCGCCTTGGAGCAAGTAAAGCGCGGCTGCCAAGAGGCCGGCCTTGAATTGGTCACCCAGGCAATCACAAACTCGTCAGAAGTCCAGGCCGCCGCGAAGGCGATTGTCGACCGCGTGGACGGAATTTATTTGACGACAGACAACACGGTATTCAGCGCGCTTAGCAGCTTGGTCCAAGTTTTTGGCCAGGCCAAAAAGCCGATTTTCAGCGCCGACGTTACCGGAGCCGAAGCAGGCGGCTGCTTGATGGCGAGCGGCTTTAACTACTACAAGGCCGGCCGCGCCACGGGCGAGATGGTCGTTAAGATTTTGAACGGCGCAAAGCCCGCCGACCTTCCGGTCCGCTTTATGACAGAGCCAAGCGACAGTGACCTCTTGTTTGACCTTGACGTAGCCGCCGCCTGTGGAATCACGATTCCCCAGGATTTGCTTGACAGCGCCAACGAAATAATTGTTCAGGGCAAGCTTACAAAAAAATAAATTATGGTCGCGAGCATTTTAATTGAAGGTTTGATTTACGGAATAATGGTTCTCGGATTGTTCATGACATTCCGAGTCCTTAACTTTTGCGACATGACCGTTGACGGTTCCTTTCCGATGGGCGGCTGCGTTTTGGCGGCCTGCCTTACCCACGGAATCGCGCCTTCTGTCGCCTTGCTGCTTGCCTTTTGCGCCGGAATATGCGCGGGCCTTGTGACGACTTTGGTTTACACAAAGCTTCGCGTGCCGGATTTGCTCGCGGGCATTTTGGTTATGACGATGCTTTACTCAATTAATTTGAGAATCATGTCAAACCACGCCAACGTTTCTTTTTTAAAAATACCGACTATATTTTCAAAAATAATTTCAGCCGTTCAAAAAGCGCAAGCGTCCTTTTCGCCGGACTGGGCCGTGGCCGCTTACGTTTTCGCGGTCGTCCTTGTTTTGTGCCTTTTGCTGAACTTGTTCTACAACACCGACTTTGGTCTTACGATGGGCGCTCTTGGCGCCAACGAGCAGATGGTCGTAAGCCAGGGGGTCAACGTTAAGTTCATGCGCGGCTGCGGCATTTGTTTTGGGAACGCTTTTGCTTCGCTTTCAGGCGCGTTTTTTGCGATGTATTCAGGCTTTGCCGATGTCGGAAGCGGAACCGGCGTCGTGGTCTCGGGGCTTGCGTCGCTTATGCTTGGCGAGTTTGTCTTGCGCTCCAACAGGATCGCGCTCCAACTCGCGCGGGTTTTGCTTGGCTCGATAATTTACCGCGCTCTTATGTTCCTTGGCCGCCGCTACGGTTATGTAATCGGAATGAATTCCAACGACTTAAAATTGATAACGGGCCTCTTGATCATTTTGTGCTTGATAATTTCAAAGTACGACATAGCCAAATTCTTGCGCGAACATTTGACTCGCCCTGCAAAGGAGGGCCAAAATGCTTGAGCTTAAAAACGTTTGCATGACTTTCCACGCGGGAACGCCCGACGAAAACCGCGCGCTTAAAAACATAAACTTAAAAATCAACCAAGGCGACTTTATCACTGTCATAGGTTCCAACGGAGCCGGAAAGTCCACTTTGATGAATGTGATCGCGGGCACCTACAAGGCTTCCTCCGGAGAAATTTTCTATGACGGCCGCAACGTTACAAAGGAGCCTGAATACAAACGCGCCCGCTATATAGGCCGCATTTTCCAAAACCCGCTTTTGGGAACGGCGGGCAAAATGAGCCTGGAAGACAACATGGTCATCTGCTCCAAAAAGGGTTCCAAGTCCCTTAAGATAAGCCTTAACAACAAACTGCGCGCGGCCTTTAGAGAGCAACTAAAGGCGTTGGACATGAATTTGGAATACCGCCTTAACGACAACGTTGAGCTTTTGTCAGGCGGACAACGCCAGGCGCTTACCCTGCTTATGGCGGTAATGTCAAAGCCCGCGCTTCTTTTGCTTGACGAGCACACGGCCGCGCTGGATCCCGCCAACGCCGACTTGGTCATGAAGCTTACCCGCCGCTTCGCCGCCGACTACGGCCTTACGGTGATGATGATAACGCACAACATGAGCCAAGCCTTGGAATACGGAAACCGCCTTTTGATGATGGATTCAGGCGAGGTTATTCTTGACATCGGCCGCGAGGAAAAAGAAAAGCTTACGATGGATTCGCTTGTCCAAAAGTTCCGCGAGATAAAAAAGCGCGACCTTAACAGCGACCGCATTTTGTTGTCATAAAAAAAGATTCCCGCGGCAAGCGCGGGAATGACAGGCGCGGCGCAATGACGGGCTGGCCTTATGTCATTGTCGGGCTTGACCCGACAATCTTTTAACCATTAATTTTCTTCAGTCTTTCTTCCTCAACCTTGTCGTGCTGCTCTTGCAAAAGCTCCATGACGCGGTCGATTGTCTTTTGCTTGGGATCCGGCTCGTCGGCGGGAAGCGCGTCCAAAACGTTTTTGCGGAATTCCTTGCAGTTGATTACGGGGCTTGCGGTGTGCAAGACCAAGTCTTTTTCCACTAGGTCAAAGAGCATGTTTTCAGGATTTTCGGGGTTTATGCGCAGGCAGTTTCCGTTGTTGGAAATCAAAATCATAATGTCAAACAAGCGCAAGTAGCTGTCGATTTCGCGCAAGCCCCTTTTTGTTTCGGGCTTTCCGGGGCGGTATCGCGTTCCCGCCGGGTAGACCAAAATCACTTCGCCGCGTTTTTTGCAAGCGTCCATCGCTCGCATTGAGGCGAAGTTTATTTTTCTGGCGCGCGCTTCTTCTTCGGCCTTTTCTTCCGGGCTAAGCTTGTCAAGCGAGCGGGTAGGATAGATTACGACGCGGGTGAAGGCTTCGGTAAAGGCGCGGACAACCGGGTCGGCTTCGTTGAGCTTCATTCCGGCGACGGCGACGATTTTTTCTGAAAATTCTTTGGCCCAGTCGCTTCCCTGTTTTTCCAAAAAGTAGACGATTTCGGGCAAATCAAGGTTTGTGTAGTGTTCCGACAAAATCAAGCCTGACTTTCCGGCCTTGACTTGCTCGTAAAAGTCCTTGAAATTTTCCAAGTTTCCAAGGCCGCTTCCGGGGAGCAAAACCTCGTCCAAGATTTCCCACATCATCGGGCGGTTTGAAATGTTGGCCGGTTGGTAAATGTTCGACTCGTCAATCTTGGCCGCCGCGACAGAATTTTCCTTTAGAGCCGCAAAGTTTTTAGAATATTTTTGAATCAATGTCTGTCCCATAGTTCACCTCGGAAAGTTGTAATGCCTTTAATTGTATCACATTCGCCGCTAATTTGCTAGCGCCAATTGCCGCCGATCGGCCGAACGGCCGCAGCCGCGACTGGGAGCATTTTTTGTTATTGTATTTATATAGCGTTTGTCCTGGGCGGGGCGTTTGCTTTGTTCCGCAAAATATGGTAAAATGCGCCTATGGTTACAAACGACACTGGAATTGTATGGTTCAAGCATAAAATAATGGAAGAGGTTTGCCGCCTTGCGTGGGAAGGCAAGCTGAACGAAGATGAAAAGGACAAGCTGGTTTATAAAATGGTTCCCGGCCCCAAGTCCGAGTATTGCTGCGTTTACAAGGAGCGCGAGATTGTCCGCCAGCGAATCCGCCTTGCCTGCGCCGAATGTCCTTCCGACATGCCGCCAAGCCAAAACGTGGTTCAAGTGATAAACGCGGCCTGCGACGACTGCCCGATTTCGGCGTATTCAGTCACCGACAACTGCCGCTTTTGCATGGGGCGTCCCTGCCTTAGCGCCTGCCATTTTAACGCCATCGCGCCCGGCGAAGTGCGGATGCACATAGATTCCGCCAAATGCAAGGAGTGCGGACTTTGCGCCAAGGCTTGCCCCTACGGCGCCATAGTTCACTTGGAGCGGCCCTGCAAAAAGGCCTGTCCTGTCGGAGCGATTACCTACGACGACTGGGGCTACTGCAAAATCAACGAAGAAAAATGCGTCCAGTGCGGCCACTGCATCCACAACTGCCCCTTTGGCGCCATCGGATCCAAGACATACTTGGCCGACATCATTCAAGACATCAAGGCCGGAAAAGAAGTCATCGCGATGTGCGCCCCGGCCACCGAAGGCCAGTTTGGCGACAAGGTGAACATGGCTTCGATAAAAAAGACTTTGCTGAAGCTGGGCTTTAGCGACATGGTGGAAGTGGGTCTTGGCGGAGACATGACGGCGGCCTTTGAGTCCAAGGAATGGTCGGAAGCGCTCGCCGAGGGCCGAAAAATGACCACTTCCTGCTGCCCGGCCTTCATCAATTTGCTTAGGCAGAACTATCCCGATCAATACCATAAGAACAAGTCCGAGACAGTCTCGCCGATGTGCGCGGTTTCCCGCTACTTAAAATACACTAGGCCCGGCTGCGTGACGGTTTTCATCGGCCCCTGCATCGCAAAAAAATCCGAGGCCAACGACAAGTCGATTCCCGACAACGCCGATTACGTCATGACTTACGGCGAGCTCCGCGCGATGATGCGGTCAAGGGACTTGGACTTTGAAGAGGCCGAGGCCGGCTACCAAGAGGCGTCAGTTTGGGGAAAGAGATTCGCGTCCAGCGGAGGAGTGGCCAACGCGGTTTTGGAATGCATGAAGGAGCGCGGCGAGGACGTTGAGGGAATCAAGCTTTTGCGCTGCGCGGGCGGCGACGAATGCAAGAAGGCTTTGACCCAGCTAAAGGCCGGCGTGTTGAAGGAAGACTTTATAGAAGGAATGATTTGCCCGGGCGGCTGCGTGGGAGGGCCTTCGCGCCACAAGACCGAGGCCGAAATTTCGAGAGCCCGCGAGACGCTTTTAAAGGGCGCGGACGGGCGAATGGTTTTGGAAAATTTGAAAAGCTATCCGATGGACAAGTTTTCGATGAAGCGCGACGGACGCATGGACTAGAAAAACTGGCATAAGTTTGGTATAATAGAAAACATGAACATCGCGCTCTTTACTGATTCGTATCTTCCCACAAAAAGCGGAATTGTCACCGTTGTCCTGCAATTGCGAAAAGCGCTTGAGGACATGGGCCACCATGTTGTCGTCGTCACTGTCAACACAAAGGAAGAGGAAAGCGCGATTGCCGAGCGCGAAAAGGACGAAAACGTTTTGCGCATCCGCTCCGTGCGCGGAGACTGGCTGGGCGTTCCAGACCAATACATTGGATTTCCGCACGAAAAGAAAATCCTAAAATTTTTGACCAAGCACAATGTTCAGATAATTCATTCCCACACGGAATTTTTTGTGGCGCACGCGGCAAAGCTTTCTGGAAAAAAATTGCATATACCTGTAATCGCCACGACGCACACACTTTGGGAAGACTTTTACAAGTACTATCTTTTTGCCGGAAGGTTGATTCCTGTCCGCTTGATTAGAAAAATCGTCAAGCGCTTGTACAAAAAATTCTACGCCTTGATAAACGTTTCGCAAAAGGCGCGAGACTACTTTAAGATGCCTTTCATGCTGCCCAACACTCCGTCGGCGATAATTCCCAACGCGCTTGACTCCGACTCCTTTTTGCAATGCTCGATTTCGGAAAAGGAAATTCAAGCCGTGCGAAAGCAGTGGGGAATAAAAAAGGACGACATAGTCTTTTTGTTCTTGGGCCGCGTTGTCGAAGAAAAGCGCGTTGAGGAATTGCTTGACATTTGCATGCGCGTCATTCAAAAAAACGCCAAGATAAAAATTTTGTTTGTTGGCGCCGGCCCCGCCGTCCAAGCGTTGGAAAAAAAGTCGCGGCCCGTAAGCGACAGAATTATTTTTACCGGCTACGTTCCGTGGACTGAAGTTCACTCCTACTACCAATTGGGCGACGTTTTCATCACGGCCTCGCTTTCGGAAATGCATTCGATGACGATTTTGGAAGCCTTGATTTCGGGCCTTCCGATAATCGCGCGGCGCGACACCAGCTTTAGCGACACGATTTTTGAAGGGAAGAACGGCTACATGGCCGACAGCGACGAGGAAATGGACCAGTACTTTTTGGAGCTTGCCGCGGACGCAAAGAAGCGCGCCGCTTTTGGCGACTACAGCAAAAAGGTGGCCAAGGGCTTTTCGCTTGAAGTTTACGGAAAACGGACGGTGGCCTTTTACCAAAAGGTTTTGGACACCTTCCCCGAAAAAATCACCGACGAAGAATTGAAGGCCGCCGTCGACAGCGTCTGCCTTGATTAGCGCGAACAGCGGCATAGCGGCAATGAAAATGGAGTCAAGCCCAAGAATGGACGATTGCCGCATGAGCCGCAACATTCGCGCTCGCAACCCGGCTCGCGCGAACAGCGGAATAGCGGCAATGAAAATGGAGTCAAGCCCAAGAATGAAGGAGCGAATTATGAAAAAACTTGGAATCATCGGCGCGATGGAAGTCGAGATCAAAATCATTCTTGACGCGCTCAAGGCGGAAGGAAATGTAAAGGAAACAAAAGTCGGCGGAACTGTCTACTACGAAGGCGCGATTGGCTCAAAGCAAATTGTTTTGGCAAGGAGCGGCGTGGGCAAGGTGAACGCGGCCCTTTGCGCGCAAAGAATGATTTTGCAGTTTGGCGCGGATTTTATCGTAAACTCTGGAATCGCGGGCGCGATTGGAAAAGGCCTTGGCGTTTTGGACGTTGTCGTTTCAAGCGACGCGGTCTATCACGATGTGGACGCGAGCGCTTGGGGCTACAAGGTGGGCCAGATTCCGCAAATGGACATTTATTCTTTTGAGGCCGACAAAAAAATGGTCGATGAAATCCAAGCGCTTTTTCCGGCTTTGCCTGAAGCCAAGGGGCACAAGCTTGCCGTTGGCCGCGTCGCGTCGGGAGACCAGTTTGTGGCGGACAAGGAATTGAAAGCCCGCATCGTTAGGAACGTGAATCCCCTTTGCGTTGAGATGGAAGGCGCGGCTGTCGCGCACGCTTGCTCTTTGTGCGGCGTTCCCTTTGTGATCATCAGAACGCTTAGCGACATGGCCGACGACAACGAGGAAACGACATACACTTTTAACGAGGAGACCGCCGCGCATTTGAGCGGCGCCATCATGCTCGCGATTGTTCGCGCGCAATGAGCCGCAAAGTCCGCGCTCGCAACCCAGCTCGCGCGGACAGCGGTATTATAAGGAGGACTAAAATGAGCGATGACAATTCATACAAGGGATTTGGCAGCGAGGATTTGGACGAGCTGTATTTGTATGAGGCCTACCGCGAAGGAATTCATAGGCTTCATTCCAGCGAGTATCTTTTTGACTTTAAGACCGGAAAATACCATGCCTTTAGCGTTGCCCGAACAACGCCCGGCTTTTGGGCTGCTGACGGAAAAATCGTTGAAGCGGTTCCGATTTTCCTTTCCAAGTTTGACAAGAACGAGCCGTCTTATTCCATCGTAAAGATGCATTTGGACGAGGAGTGGCTTAAGGAAAATTTGGCGGACGGCCATTTGGAGGAATTTGACTACAGCCGAAAAATCGAGGGCGTGAACCATTGGTTTAGAATGTCCCTTACGGCGGTTCGCTTGCAGCCAGGCGAGGAAGTCCGCTTCGCGTTGATTACGACCACCGACGTGACCGACTTGATCAGCGAGCGCGAGAAAATGAGCGAAGAGCTTACGATAACAAACGCTCGGCTCAAGCGGGAAATGTCAATCTTGCGCGCCTTTAAAAACATTTACTTCATTTCATTTTCCATCGACATCAATTCTGAACTTGTCCATATCATCGAAGCGCCGGACGACTACAAGGATTTTGTTGAAAAAATCAACGGCGACTTGCGCCAGACAATTCAAATGATGTCGCAGAATTTGGTTGCCCAAGAATACGCGGAAAACTACGCGAAATTTTTGGAGCCAAAGGACATTGACAAGCGCTTGCCAAATTCCAACTTGCTCACTTACGACTTTTTCACAAAGACCGGAATGTGGTGCCGTTGCCATTTGATTGTCGCTTCAAAAGACAGGAACAATAAAATTGAACTGGCGATTTGCGCCGTTCAAAACATTACTGAAGAAAAGGAAAAGGAAATTCGGCTCAAGCAAGCGGCCGAAGCGAACGGGAAAAAACAATGGTAATTTCTTCTATTGACTTAAAGGACGGACACGTCGTTCAGCTTAAGAACGGCAAGGACTTGGTCTTGCAGCGCGACGACGCGGACGCGTTGATCAATGACTTTAACTTTTACGGCGACGTTGCCGTAATCGACCTTGACGCGGCAATGGGCCATGTTGACCTTAAAGGAAACACGGTGAACACTCCGCTTTTAAAAAGCCTTTTGCGAAAGGGCAACGTCAGGACCGGCGGCGGCGTTCGCAGCGTAAAGCGCGCCCGCGAGCTAATAAGCCTTGGCGCAGAAAAAGTGATTGTCGGAAGCGCCGCTTTCAACAAAGACGCAAAGGACCAGGACGACATTCTTAACAAAGAATTTTTGCAAGAGCTTTGCGGCGCGATCGGAAAGCAGCGCGTCATAATTTCGGTGGACAGCATTAACGGAAAGATTGCCGTTCACGGCTGGAAGGAAACGCTTGACATACCTTTAGTCGCCGCCGCCAAGGCCGCCGAACAATATTGCTCGGAGCTTTTGTGGACTTGCGTTGAAAAAGAAGGCTGCATGCAGGGAACAAACATGCAGGCCGCCAAGGAATTGCGCGAGGCCGTTAAATGCAAGGTTGTCGTCGCCGGCGGCGTTTCCACCGTTCAAGAAATCGCGGAATTGGAAAAGCTTGGCTGCGACGTTCAGCTTGGGATGGCGCTTTACACAAACAAGGTTTCGCTCAAAGACTCTTTTATGGAATGCCTTGATTGGAAAAAAGTGGACGGAATGGTTCCGGTAATCGCGCAAAGCGTGAACGGCCAAGTCTTGATGATGGGCTACGCAAACCGCGAGGCTTTTGAAAAAACTTTCGCCACAAAAAAGCTTACCTTTTGGAGCCGCACTCGGAACGTTCTGTGGACCAAGGGCGAAACGAGCGGCCACTTTTTGGAAGTCCAAAAATTGCGCGTCGACTGCGACCGCGACACGGTTTTGGCCACTGTCGTTCCGCACGGAGGCGTTTGCCATACAGGAAGCTTCACTTGCTTTGGAGCGGAAGCCGACGAAGCTTCCAGCCTTGAGCGTTTGTACCAAACAATCAGCGAGCGCTTCGCCAATCCCAAGCCAGGCTCTTACACCGCCACGCTTGACGACAAGCGCGTCCGCGAAAAGGTCATGGAGGAGGCCGGCGAATTGTGCGAGGCTCCCGACCGCGACGAGGCGATTTGGGAAGCCGCCGATTTGCTTTACTTTGTCAGCGTCTTGATGTACAAGGAAAAGGTTTCTTGGAAGGACGTGTTGGACGAGCTGGACAGGCGGCACAAAGAGAAGTGATTGTCCAACTAAAATTGTTAGAGCCGCGGCTTAAATCTTAATCGAGATTTCGCCGCTGGAAAGAGCGCGCTCGCTTCCGTCGTTTAGGCGGACAAGCAGGCGCGCTTCTTTGTCTATGCCAAGGACTGTGGCCGCGTAGGCGGAATTGTCGTCGCCGATTACGGGAAGAACCGTTATTGTTTTTCCTACGATAAAGGAAAGCGCGGCGTATTCGTCCAGGGCGGCGCGGATTTTTGAGTCGTCTGAAAGGATGTCAAAAAGTTTTTTGCTTACGTCGCGCGCCAAATTTAGGGGCAGCGTGTCATGTTCGGGCTTGACCCGGACATCTTTTTGCGCAAAAGATTCCCGCGTCGCGCGCGGGAATGACATGACGCCGCTTTCTTGGGCTTCCTCGCGATTGTCGGAGGCGCCAAAAGTGTCGGGCAGGACCGAGCCCGCGCGGCCCGCTATTTCCGCCGGGAAGTCGCTTGGGTAAATGTTTATTCCAATCCCGATTGCCGCCGCGTCGATTTTTCCGTCCGGGCCTAGGTGGCCTTCCGCCAATATGCCGCAAACTTTTTTGCCAGACACGTAAACGTCGTTGACCCATTTTATTTTTGCGTCCGCTCCAAAAAATTCTTTTAGCGAGCGGCAAACTGCCACGGCTGCGCTTGCGGTCAACAGCGCGGGCTCTTCTATGTTTTTGGAAGGAACGTAAATCGCGGTAAAGTAAACGCCTGTTTTTGCCGGAGAATAAAAGGCGCGCTTAAGGCGGCCCCGGCCCGCGCTTTGTTCGTCGGCGGCGATTACTGTTTGGTCAAGGACGCGCAAGGCGGCCGCGCCCTTTTTGCCGGCGCTTTCAAGCATGCGCAGGGCCTCCGCGTTTGTGGAATCGATTGTTGCAAAATGAACAAGCTTCATGGCGCCAACTACGCGCGGGCCGGATTTTGGGCTTGCGAAGCCTTTTGGCCAAGCAGCGAAAAGCCGCTTGCGTCTGTCGTGAAAATGATTCCGCTTCCGCCTTTTGAAAAACATTCAAGGCCTTTTATAGCGTTGACGATTTGCGCGGCTTTTTCGCGCGGAGTCAAAATCATAAGAGTTTCTTTTTCGGGAACGATTTCAACGCCAAAAAATTTCGCGTCGCCTTCGCGCGCGGTTCCACGCCCGCCAAGCACTGTTCCTCCGCCGGCGCCGGCGTTTCTTGCCGCGGCCATCGCGTCTTCGGCGTAGCCCTTGTTTATGATTGCCGTTATCATTTGATAAGCGCTTTCTTGCATAAGATTTTCCCCCTTGCATAAGTCGTCGCCGCTTCCGCTTTTAATGAACGAGTTTACTTTTATAGAAAACAAAACGCCGGCGCGTCCTTTCTTTTTTTGACATTCGTCTAAAATCGCTTGGCGGATTTTTTCTTCCGCTTGGGCGGGAACGACGGACAAAAGTATTTCCTTGGAACTGTCGCCAAAGCCCAAGAGCGAAAGTATGTTGTTGGGCGCCGTTCCCCGGCCTGGAAGAATGGTTCCGCCCTGAGCGCCGGCAGCTTTTGCCGCTTGGCTTATCGCGTCGCAGTGTCCGCTTGGAACTATGGCGACAATCAGCTTGAATGTCATTTGGCCTCCTTGGAAGCGGCGCTCTCTTTGGGCGCTTGCTTGGCCTTGTAAATTATTCCCATTATTTGAATCGCGCTCAAAGGCATCATCGCCACAAGCGCTATGACTCCAAAAGAATCCGCAGGGTTTGCCTGCGCCGCTCCAATCGTGAACGAAAGAATGAAAGTTGAAGTGAGCGGGCCCGACGCTACTCCGCCGGAATCAAAGGCGATTCCAGTCCACATGGGCGGACAGAAAATCATCAGCGCCATGCTGAGCAGGTAGCCGACAGCCAAAATCCATTTTACGTTAAAGTTAAAGACATTCGCCAGCAAAACCAGCGCGATTGCCAGAGCCGTTCCGACGGAAAGGAAGAACAAGAGGGCCTTGCGCTTTATTGTTCCGCCGGAGACGCGTTCCACCTGCTCGCTCAAAACCCAAACGGCGGGCTCCGCGCAAACGATGACCGCGCCAAAAATTATTCCAATCGCGATAAGAAGAAAAAGCCAGGGCGTTCCGCTTGTTCCGGCAAGACCGCGTTGGCTTGCCAGCGCTCCTAAAATTTTTCCAAGCTGGCTTCCCGCGCCGCTAAAGCCTCCGTTGACTCCCGTCAAAAAAACAACCAAGCCGATGTAGGCGTAAAAAAATCCGACCAAAATCCTAATCGTTTGACGCGCGGTCATCTTTAGAAGCGCGGCTTGAAAGACCGCGAACAGCGCTACAAGCGGCGCGATTGCAAAAAGGGCTTCGCGGAAAAATACTGGAAAAAGGTTTGCGAACGGCAAGAATGTTTTTGCGAAAAATCCCGCGTCCGCCGCGCCCTGCAGTTCCGCTTGGACGATTTGAATTGAATAGTCTTGCGGAACGCGCAAAAAAATCGCGTAGGCAAGGACGGCCATTACAGGGCCTATGCTGGCCGTTCCGGTAAGGCCAAACGACGAGTCGTCCTTTCCGGCGCGGACGGCCGACACGCCCAAGCCCAGCGACATGATGAAGGGAACGGTCATCGGGCCTGTGGTGGCTCCGCCTGAGTCAAAGGCGATTGGCAAAAAGTTCTGCGGCGCGAAAAAGGCCAGCGCGAACAAGAGCGAATAAAAAATGAAGAAGAAAATCTTAATCGGAAAATTCAAGACCGTCCGCAGCAAGCCCAAAAGCAAAAAAATTCCGACTCCGCCGGCTATGGCGAAGGTAAAGGCCAGCTTGTTGACGAACGGAAAAATCTCTTTTACTTGGTCGCCAAAAACTTGTATGTCCGGCTCGGCGGCCGTCACGATAAATCCGATCGCGAAGGCGCAGGACAAAAGCAGCGGCAAATTCTTTTTGGCCACCAGCGCCGAGCCGCAGCGTTCGCCCATCGGCTCGATTCCCATTCCCACGCCCATCAAAAAGATTGTCAGGCCAAAAATCAACAAGAGGCCGCCCACGACAAAGCGCGACAAGTCCTCTTTTTCCAGCGGAACTATTGTAAGCCCCAAAGCGAGAACGATTAGTATGACAGGCAAAACCGACTTTGCGGTTTCCTTGAATTTGGCGGCGATGTCCATTTTTTGTTATTGTAGCGCCAACACCGCCTTGACGCAAGGGTGGCTGGAGGAGAAAGCGCTATAAAAAAATTATAAATTGCGCTATAATCGTCTTATGACCGACTCAGAACTCAAAACCTTAAAAGACAACCTCTGGCACGCCGCAGATGTTCTTCGTGCCGGAGCTCACCTTGCAGCAAATAAATACGGACAGCCAATTTTAGGTCTCATCTTCCTTCGCTATGCAGACATTCTTTATAAACAGCACAAAGCAGAAATAGAGGCCGAATATAATAAATCAAAAGGCACACGAGCCGAAAAATCCATAAAAGATATTTCAATCAAATACTGCGGTTTTTACCTCCCGCCAGAAGCCTATTACACAACAATTAATGACGCGCCCGATGACGCAAACAAAGCAACTCTCGTAAAAAAGGCGATGGAAGCCATAGAACGCGAAAACGAAAAGATGGACGGCGTTCTTCCAAAAGAAGTGTACGCTCAGCTTGTGCCGGAAGAAGAGCCGGAACTCCTTTCCAACATCATGCGCATCTTTATGGATATTCCGGAAAATATCAGCGTAGACCTCTTTGGCGAAATCTACGAATTCTTCCTTGGCGAGTTTGCACTTCAGGAAGGAAAAGACGGCGGAACCTTCTATACGCCTGCAACCGTAGTCCGCTACATGGTAGAAGTCCTCCAGCCGCAGAATGGCGAAAAGAAAATCTTAGATCCGGCCTGTGGTTCGGGAGGTATGTTTGTTCAGGCAGCCCGCTTTATGCACCGCCACAACAAAGATTCAGATGAAGTAATGAAGTTCCGCTGTTACGGCGTAGAAAAAGAACCTGACACCGTTAAGCTTGCAAAAATGAATCTTCTTTTGAACAACGTCCGCGGCGAAATCGTAGAAGCAAACTCCTTCTATTCAGACCCTCACAACGCAGTAGGCAACTTTGATTACGTAATGGCAAATCCGCCTTTCAACGTAGACGAAGTTGTGTATGACAAAGTAAAAGACGACCCGCGCTTTAATATCTACGGAGTTCCAAAGAACAAATCCAAAACAGCCAAAAAAGGCAGCGACAAAAAAGAAACAGTTCCAAACGCAAACTACCTCTGGATAAGCTACTTTGCAAGCTCCCTCAATGCAACAGGAAAAGCAGCCCTTGTTATGGCAAACTCCGCAAGCGATGCCGGTGGTTCAGAACTCGAAATTCGCAAAAAGATGATAGAAGAAGGAATCATAAGCCAGATGGTAACTCTTCCAAGCAATATGTTTTCTTCCGTTACCCTTCCTGCAACCCTCTGGTTTTTCGATAAACAGAAAACTCAAGACGAGCAGAAGAAAGACAAAATCCTTTTTATAGATGCCCGCTCAATCTTTACACAGGTAGACCGCGCGCACAGAAAGTTCAGCGACGAACAGATAAAAAATCTGGGAATCATCACCCGCCTCTACAATGGCGACACACAGGCCTTTAAAGACCTCATAGCTGAATACACCGCTGCCCTTAAAGCAGCCCCTCAAAGCAGCGAGGATAAAGAAGTAAAAACAAAAGCCTACTGGCAGGCACAGATAGACTGGCTCACCGAACGCTTTCCGGACGGCACTTACACTGATGTAATAGGCCTCTGCAAAGCCGCCAGCATAGAAGGCGAAGACGGCATCCGCGACCAGGATTATTCCCTCAACGCCGGCCGCTACGTAGGAGTTGTAATCGAAGACGACGGCATGACCGAAGCTGAGTTCAAAGCCAAAATGCTGGGGCTCAACACCGAACTGAACGACTTAAGCAAAGAAGCCGGAACTCTCGAAAAACAGATTGCAGATAATTTGAAGGAGTTGTTTGGGGCGTGATGATGACGGAAGAAAGGCTTGAGCAAATAATTCAGATTGGCGAAACGATTGCAGTAGAATTCAAACGCTGCGGAGGGAATATCGAGCATGATGTTTACGAAACGGTCTGTTCATTTTCCAACCGCTTTGGCGGCGACATTTTTCTTGGCATAAATGATAACGGTTCAGTGGAAGGTATCTCTCCAAAAGCGGCTCCTGAAATGGTAAAAAATTTTATCAGCGTAATTTCAAATCCGGCGCTTTTTTCACCTACATTGTACCTTGAACCGGAGATTCTGAAATACAAAGAAAAAACAATCATCCATATCTATGTGCCGACAGGAGGAGATGTCTACACTTTTAAAAAGGTGATTTATGATAGGGTGAATGACTCTGATGTAAAAGTAACATCCACTTCTGAAATTGCACAGATGTATATTAGGAAGCAGGAAATTTACACCGAGCGTAAAGTTTTTCCCTACCTCAAAAAAGAAGATTTGAGGCTTGATATGCTGCCCCGCATCAGAACCCTTGCTGTCAATAATGCAGGCGGAAGCCACCCATGGCAAGATATGACTGATGATGAGCTTTTAAGAAGTGCCAGGCTTTATATGGAAGACCCGGTTACAGGAAAAAGCGGTTACAATCTTGCGGCTGCAATGCTTTTAGGAAAAGACGAAACGGTTTTGAACGTCTGCCCGGCGTACGTAACAGATGCATTGCTTAGAAAAGTGAATGTTGACCGTTATGATGACAGAGAGTTCATACAGACAAACCTTATAGAAAGCTATGCTAGACTCTTTGATTTTGCAAAGAAATGTCTTCCCGATAAATTCTATGTGGAAGATTACGAGCGGAAATCTTTGCGTAATATCATTGTCAGGGAGATGGTCAGCAACACTCTCATGCACAGGGAATTTACAAGCGCCTATCAGGCAAAATTCGTGATAGAAAAAGACCGCATGTACACCGAAAATGCAAACCGCGCAAAAAAAGCTGGAAACATTACGCCTGAAAATCTTGAGCCTTATCCAAAGAATCCGATTATAGCCGCGTTCTTCCGGACAATAGGCTATGCCGACCAATTGGGAAGCGGAGTCCGAAAGCTCTTCCGCTATACAAAATTGTATTCCGGTGAGAATCCGGTTTTTTCAGAAGGTGATATTTTCCGAATAACAGTTCCTTTGGATGATTTATATTCATTTGATTCCGATGGGCTGGCGGGAAATGACACAATAAACGATACAATAAATGACACAATAAATGACACAATAAAACTGTCGGATTCCGAACAGAAGGTTCTTGAACAGATAAAAAATACTGCTAATATTACTCGTGAAGCATTAGTTGCCAACACCGGACTTTCGGGCAGCACAGTTGCTAGGTGCTTAAAATCCTTGCAGGAAAAAGGCGCTGTGCAAAGAGAAGGCAGTAAAAAAACAGGTTATTGGAAACTGCTGATAAAATGAAGCATGCTTCGGATAAGGAAATTGGAAAGGTGAAAATGGAAACTTGGAAAAAAGCAAAACTTGGTGAAATCACAGATTCATCGTTAGGAAAAATGCTTGATAAAGAAAAAAATAAAGGACAACTTCAGCCTTATCTCGCAAACTGGAATGTTCGATGGGGATATTTTGATTTAGACAATCTTTCATTGATGAAATTTGAAGATAGTGAAGATGAAAAGTACGGATTGAATTATGGAGATATTATAATTTGTGAGGGTGGAGAACCAGGAAGATGTGCAATATGGAAAAATCAAATTCCAAAAATGAAAATTCAAAAAGCATTGCATAGAGTTCGCTGTCATAAAAATATAGATAATTTTTTCTTGTTCTATCAGTTGCTAATTCTTGGAAAAAACAAAATATTTGACCAATTTACAACAGGTTCAACTATAAAGCATATTCCAGCTGAACAATTAAAAAAAGTTCCTATAGTTTATCCCCCTCTCCCCACACAACAAAAAATCGCCTCAATACTATCAGCCTACGACAAACTCATACAAAACTACAAAAAGCAGATAGAAGCCCTGCAAACCGCCGCCAGTGAACTCTACAAAGAATGGTTCGTCCGCTTCCGCTTCCCCGGCTGGCAAACCACAAAGTTTGAAAATGGAATTCCAGAGGGATGGAAGGTAGTTTTAGCAAGCGAATTAGGTGAATTTGTACGCGGAAAAAATATTACTGCAGAAGAAATGCAGGAAGGAATGATTCCTGTTATTTCTGCCGGAATAGAGCCATCTGGATTTCATAATCAATCAAATGTGAAAGGAGTCTCTCTTACAATAAGTAATTCTGGTGCAAACGCAGGATATTTACAAATCAATTATTCAGATATCTGGGCAGCCGATTGTTCATATTGTAATAGTGCTAAACATATTTATTTCTATTATGAATTATTAAACAATATGCGAGTTGTTTTATTTAATCTTCAAAAAGGTGCTGCACAACCACATGTTTATGCAAAAGATATAAATAAAATGAAAATTCTCTTACCACCATCAGACTTGATTGAAACAGCAGATAACAAAATAAAATTAATGCATGAAAAGATTTATTCATTACAACAACAAATCACAACCCTAACCCAACAGCGCGACCTGTTGTTACCAAGACTTATGAGTGGTAAACTGGAGGTAGAGTAATTATGGAAACAATTTTCGATATGATTAATAAGTCGTATGAAGAAAAGGAAAAAATCTATTTAGATTCATTTAATAAACTTCAAATTGAATATGATGGTATTAAAAGAACAATAATACATTATACTACAGAAGGACTGGTAACTAACTATTTAACCAAATTAGGCGAAGCTATAAATAATCACAACGCTGATAATATAGAATATTGCTTAAAAGGCATTTTAGATTGGTATAACATAAATATTAATGATATATCAGAACATGATGGCTTGGTTGATTTTAATCTTCATAGGCGAAATATGGAATTAGTAGAAAACTTTTATAAAACCATGGCATCAACTCCAAATAATTGCAAAGTATTTGAGAAAGAAATAGCAAATGAAACACCATCAGAAGCAAACAATAATATATCCTTAAATACAAATAAACCAATTATTTTTATCAGCCATAGTTCTGTAGATAAAAAATTCGGAAACGCTATTCGTAATTTCATTATTGGCTTAGGTGTAAAAGATGAACAATTAATCTATACATCACATGAACTAAATGGAATACCAATGGATAAGAATATTTATGATTATTTGAGAGAAAACTTTAACAATAAAGTATTCATGATTATTCTTTGGTCAAATACTTATCTTGAGAGCCCCTCTTGTTTAAGTGAAATGGGTGCTGCATGGGTAACACAATCTGATTACACAAATATCTATGTTCCAGATTTTAAGTTTGAAAATCCTAAATATCATGAATGTGCTGTTGATCCTCGTAAAATGGGTGCAGTCTTAAAAAATGACGGCCATTGTAAAACAAAAATGATTGAATTGAAAAATAAAATTTTAAAAATGTTTAATCTTGAAATAGATGAAAAACATTTTATGGTTTTATTGGACGAATTTATGAAAGAGATTCAATAATAAATGGAGATAGATATGGATTGGATTTTTGATGGAATCGGTACTGCGATAATAACATTTATATTAGGATTATTGGGCGGAGGTATAGCTGGTTATAAAATCGGTGTACACAAAAAGACTAATATAAATATTAAAACAGGGAAAAACTCGACAAATATAACTACAGAAAGCGGAGATATTTCTAATATAACAATAGAAAAATGAGTGAAAAGATAAATATTGAAACAGGTGATGACTCAACAAACATAACTGGAAAAACAGTAAATGTTACAAATATTTTTAATCAAGGTTTAACTGAAGAAAAAGTAACAGAGATAATTGATAAAAAATTAGAGATGCTCAGTACTGTTCAAGTCTTCACACAGGAAGCCTGTAAAATAGCAGAAAGCAGAGTCAAGAAACTGGAAGAAATTGTGATTCCTCGAATTGCAAAAATTGATGCAACCTTAGGAATTTTTGCTGACCCTAGTTTCCAATCTGTTCTAAATGATGCTGTAAAAGTTGCTGCACAAACAGACGAGATAGAAAGTTATAAATTATTATCAGAATTGCTTGCTCACAAGGTTGAAAAACCAAATGATAAATCCATAAAAATGGATGTATCATATGCAATTGATGTAATTGACAAAATTACAGATGAAGCTCTTCAAGCATTAACGGTTTTTGTTGCCTTACAATCTTGGGGACCAGCCTCAGGTATAATTTCTCAAGGCTTGGATACAATCAATAATCTATATTCAAAATTAATGTTCTCAGATTTGCCGGCTGATGATAGATGGATTGATCAATTAGATATTTTAAAGGTTGTAAGAATTCAAAGTTTTGGAAAATTTCCACCAATAATTAAATTCCAAAAACAATTTTTTTCTGGATATGTAGTTTGTGGTATTTCAAAACAATCTGAAAAACTTATGGAAATATATGCCTTATTAGATGAATGCTCTCTGCCTCGAACTTGTTTAATTGAAAATGAGTTGGATACAAATTATTATCGTTTACCTTTAGTTAATATAAACAATATAAAACAAATAGATTATATCGATAACAATACTCCATTTATTCATGGTCAAGTACGCTTAAATGAAAAGCAAATAAGCAACATTAAAAAAATAATTTCATATTATGAGAATGACGGAATCAAGCTCAAGGAAATTTCTGAGAAATTTAATGCCAAATGGAATTCTTTTGAGAATCTAAAAAGAATTGGTGAATGGTGGGCTAAACTACCATGTTCTTTTGGAGTAACATCCATTGGTAAAGTATTAGCTATAACAAATGCACAAAGAATAGATAGTACTTTGCCAAAGATAGAGTTGTAAATTCGAATGTTTTTATTAGACTCTTTTCCGTTTCGCAAAATTAAAAATTTATCGTTTTTGCGAAACAGAATAGAAGAAAATAAGAGAAATCAGAGGAAAATTTTCCCTATTTTGCGCAAATATTCACTTTATGCACAAAAAATAAAAAATATTGTGCACGTCTTGACAATATGCGCAAAGTGTCGGAAAATATAAATAATGACAAAACTTCCGTATAATATTGATTTTGACGACGTTCAGATTCTCAAAGCCCTTAATAACGCCAATCATAAGTTGGGGCAGCTTAATGGCGCAATAAATCTACTGCCAAATCCTTATGTTATTTTCAATGCCATTACCTTGGGCGAAGCAAAGGAATCTTCCGAGATAGAAAACATCGTCACTACCTTTGACGAGATTTTTAAGGAAATGTCTTATTCAAAAACAAATCCTGCGTCAAAGGAAGTATTGAATTATCGTCAGGCAATGCTCAAAGGCTATAATCTTGTAAAAGAAAATGGATTTTTGAGCGCAAATCATATAATCGAAATTCATCACATTGTCGAGCCGGAAGCTGGAGATTTAAGAAAACTTCCTGGCACGGTTATTATGAATACTGCGACTGGGGAAACCATTCATACACCGCCTCAGAGCTATGAAGAAATTATTGACTATCTTACAAATCTTGAAAAATATATAAATGTCAATGATTTGGAAGATGCGGACGCTATTTTAAAAATGGCGGTAATTCATTTTCAGTTTGAGTCTATCCATCCTTTTTATGACGGCAATGGAAGAACTGGTCGTATGATAAATATTCTGTATTTAACTCTTGCAAAGAAACTTGATATTCCTATTTTGTATTTGAGCAAATATATAAATCAGAATCGTAAAAAGTATTATGAATTACTGAATGCTACTCAGCAGGATTTATCACATATAAAAGATTTCATATTGTTTATGATTAAGGGAATCGAGGAGATGTCAGAATTTACGCTTAATTTTATCAATTCCTTTATGAAGACTATGAACGAAGCCTCCGCTCTTATAAAAGAACGGTGTCCTAAGATTTATTCGCAGGAACTTGTTGAACACTTGTTCTATGATTTTTATACAAAGAATGAATTTCTTTGCGAAAAACTTGGTATTACAAGAAACACCTCTAGTAAGTATCTGCATGAACTCACAGAAGCTGGTATTCTTGTTGAAGAAAAAGTTGGAAAGACAAAACTTTATAAAAATGCATTCCTGTATAATTTAATCAGATTATGGTAGGCGAGAGTTATGGCAAATTACATTACCGAAGACGACATTGAAGTTTCTCTTATCAACATATTAAAAAGCGACGAGTTGGCTTACAATTTCATTCAATGCGATTCAAATCCAAATCTAAAAGAAGACTTGAATGACGGAACTGGCCGCGCTTCTAAGAAACAATGCGTTTTGCCGGAACAAATAAAAAAAGCCCTCTATAAAATCAATCCTGACATTCCGCGCGAAAACATCGATTCTGTGATCCGCGATTTATGCCGTGATTTTGCCGGAACGGATATGGCAAAAACAAATTATGACAACTACAACCTTATCCGCAACGGAAGAAAAGTAGAATTCAAAAAAGACGGCAAACAAACCTTTGATTTTGTAAAGCTTATAGATTTTGAGAATCCCGAAAATAACATATTCACCGCTGTGTCCCAAATGTGGATTCAGGGACAGTATTACTGGCGTCGTCCTGATGTAATCATTTTTGTAAACGGCCTTCCTGTTGTTTTTGTCGAGCTTAAGAATGCAATAATCAAAATTGAAGAAGCGTACAACAAGAATCTTACGGATTACAAAAAGGACATTCCGAATCTTTTTGCTTTCAACCAAATTTGCGTTTTGAGCAACGGCTTGGAAACGCGGCTTGGAGCGTGGAACGCCGATTATGAGTTTTTCTTTGAATGGCTAAAGGTTGAAAGTGAAAATGAAAAACCAAACCGCAAGGACATTAAAGCGCGCGGTGTTTCCATAGAGTATTTTGCCCGAGGTCTTTGTAAAAAAGAACACTTAATTGATTACATCGAAAACTTTATTTTGTTCCAAAATCAGAAAGTCAAAATCATTGCAAAGAACCATCAGTTCCTTGGTGTTAATAATCTTATGCGCAATGTTGAACGCCGCGAAGAACTTAGAGGAAAGCTCGGTGTTTTCTGGCATACTCAAGGTTCAGGAAAATCTTATTCCATGGTTTTCTTTGCAAGAAAGTGCGCTCGCAAATTAAAAGGCAATTTCACTTTCTTTATTGTTACAGACCGCACAGACCTTGACACTCAGATTTACAAAAACTTTGTACGTACGGAAGTTATCGGAAATAAAGAAGAATGTCAGCCAAAGAACTCGGAACAGCTGCGAGAATATCTTAAGAGCAACAAGAAATTCATTTTCTCTATGATTCATAAGTTCCGCTATGATAAGGGAAAGAAATATCCGGTTCTCAGTGAGCGCAACGACATTTTTGTTTTGATAGATGAAGCCCACCGCACTCAGTACAAAGACCTGGCGGAGAACATGCACACTGCTTTGCCAAATGCAAACTTTATAGCCTTTACAGGAACTCCGCTGCTTGGTTCAAAGCGTCTTACAAATCAGTGGTTTGGTGATTATGTTTCTGAATATAATTTTGCCCAGTCTGTTGAAGATGGAAGCACAGTTCCTTTGTTTTACAGCCGCCGTGTGCCTGAAGTCGGTCTTACAAATAACTTCCTTGATGATGATATTGTAGACATTATTGAAGATGAAAATCTTAATGAAGAAGAAATCAAAAAGTTGGAAGATTCCGGCAGCAAGGTAATAGAAGTCCTAAAACGCGATGAACGTCTTGATAAAATTGCTCAAGATATTGCTCATCATTTTCCGCGAAGAGGCTTCCTTGGAAAGGGAATGGTTGTTTCCGTAGATAAGTTTACAGCCGTAAAAATGTATGACAAAGTTCAGCATTACTGGGAAGAAGAAAAGAAACAGCTTGTAAAAGACAGAAATAGCGCTGCCACAAAAGAAGAGCGCGATGAAATTACTGCCCGCCTGGATTACATGAACAATGTAGAAATGGCGGTAATAATTTCCGAAGACGCAGATGAAGAAAAGAAGTTTGCCGAACAGGGATTAAACATAAAACCGCACCGCGACAAGATGAATAAGATTGTCGACGGCGTAGATATTGAAGATCGCTTCAAAGATAAGAATGATCCATTACAGCTGGTTTTTGTTTGCGCAATGTGGCTCACAGGTTTTGATGTTCCAAATCTTTCTACGCTCTATCTTGATAAGCCTATGAAAGGTCACACCCTCATGCAGGCAATTGCGCGCGCAAATCGTGTTTATCCGGGTAAAACAAGCGGTATCATTGTCGATTATGTAAATGTCTTTAAGTATATGCAGCAGGCCCTTACCGATTATGCAACCGGCGACGACGGCGATGAATTCCCTGCAAAAGATATTGAATATCTTATTGAATTAATCGGGCAGAGCATTGATGAAGCAGACGAGTTTTTAGGCGAACTTGATATTAGTCTTGATGAAATAAATAAGCTTCCCGGAGACTTGGAAAAACTTGAAGCGCTGCGAAATGCGCTGGAAATCATCTATCAGAAAGACGAAGGCAAAGAAAAGTTCCGCGTTATTACAAATACAATGCTTAATCTTTATGAAGCGAGCAAGCCTGAGATTTTTGAGATGGGCTGGCAGAACGAAAAGTTCAAGCCATTAAAGTATCTGAATGATTTGATGAATAACAATGTTGATGATGAAAAGTTAGACCGTGCAAAAGCCAGAATGCAAGCTTTGTTAGATACATCTGTCAGTTCAGAAAAACCGGAAGACACCAGCGATCCGAACGGCAAAAAATCATCTAACTATCTTATTCACGAATTCAAAGTCATAGACCTTTCAAAAGTTGATGTAGAAGAACTTCGCAAGGAAATACACGAGGCGCAGTACAAAGCAATCGAAATTGATGATATGAAAGCGTTCATCCAGAAGATGCTGCAGATTATGATTAACAAAAACTGCGAGCGAATAAAGTTCAGTGAACGCTTTAAAAACATCATAGACCAGTATAACGCCGGCGGCAGTGAAAACGAAGATTATTATGAGCAGCTCTTAAAACTTATTGAAGACATGAAAAACGAAGATAAGCGTGCCGAAACTGAAGGCCTCACCGAAGAAGAGCTGGAAATGTTTGACCTTCTTATAAAAGGCCGAAAACTCACAAAAGAAGAAGAACAGAAAGTAAAGCTTGCCGCAAAGAATCTCTATAAAAAACTCACAGAAGAAAAACAGAATCTTTTTGTTGTAGACTGGTATAAAGACGAACAAGCCTCTACAACTGTAAAGGACGCAATCATTTCTTCACTTGACGCAGACTTGCCGCAATGCTTTGACAAAGAAGCCTTTGATTCGAAAATCAATTTGCTCCTTAATCATTTTGTAGATATGTCAGTTCAGCATTATGGCTGGCTCGGCTCCGCGGCCTAATTTTTCCCTTGAAAAAAAGCGGAACATAGGGTATAATAGGAACTTGTGGCAGAGCTTTATATCGTAGGAACGCCCATCGGCAACTTGGGCGACATCACCATGCGGGCGTTAGAAACGTTCCGCTCCGTTGATTTGGTCGCGGCGGAAGACACGCGGCATACGATGGAACTGCTGACGCACTTTGAGATAAGCAAGCCTATGATTTCTTGCCGCGCCCAAAACGAGGACGTCGCGGCCGGCAAAATCATAGAGGCGTTAAAAAAAGGCCAGAACGTGGCCTATGCCAGCGACGCGGGAACGCCGGGAATCAGCGACCCAGGCTCGGTTTTGGCCTACATGGTCCGGCAGGCCGGTTTTAAGGTGGTTCCGATTCCTGGGGCCAGCGCCTTCGCCGCTTTGGTCAGCGTGGCCGGCCCGGGCGGAAAAACGCTGGTTTTTGAAGGCTTTCTTTCGCCAAGCCCCGGAAAGCGCCGCAAGCGCCTCCGCGAGCTTTTGGAGGGCCAAAAGGCCTTTGTTTTGTACGAATCGCCGTTCAGAATCGTCAAGTTGTTGGCGGATATCGCCGATATTGACAGCGAGCGGAGAATTGTGGTCGGCCGCGAGCTTACCAAGCTCCATGAGGAGATTGTGGACGGCGCGGCGGCTCAGGTTAGGGACGATTTTGCGGCGAGGCAGTCCATAAAGGGCGAATTTGCCGTATTTGTCGCCGGAATTTTGGGGAAGGGAAGGCCGTCGGACGACGAGTAGCGTAAAATTTGCGAAAATTCGCAAAAAAAACGCTCAACTTGCCGTAAAAAAAGGCCGATAATTTATGTAAGAAGGCTAAAAATGACCCCAAAAAGTCATTTTTTAAGGCGCGAAAAAATTGTAGAGGTGCAATATGAGAATAGATCAAATTGGAGGAATCAATCCTCTCAACAACATTCAGAACACTAAGCGGACACAGAACGCCGGAAGCGTAAAATCGGCTCCCGATTCAATTTCCGTATCCGCCGAAGCCAAGGAGATGGCCGAAGCCTACTACCTCAAAGGCGTCGCCGACGAGACTCCTGACGTTCGCGCTGATTTGGTCGCGCAGATAAAGGAAAAAATCAAGGACGCAAATTATCTCAATCCGCAGACAATTAGCGCCACAGCCGACAAAATCATGCAGGCTTACGGAATATAATCCGGCGCTTGCATTCTCTTGTTCAGATTGAATTTGACTAAAGGCGGAATTTACATTCCGCCTTTTTTTTAGCTTGCCCGGCCGCGCCGGACAATGACAGGTTTGAGCCGTAACGTCATTGCCGCGCTTGTCGCGGCAATCTTTTAAGGATAACAAAATGGCAGACTTTATTTTTAAAGTGTCGCCCAACATCATTTTGGGCTCTTACGCGATGACCCGCTTGGGACAGTTCGCGAGCGAAATCGGAAAAAAATTCATGGTCATTCTTGACCCCATGCTTCGTGAAGTTGGAATTTCTGAAAAAGCCACCAAGTCCTTGGACGACCACAAAATCGAGTATTTTGTTTTTGAGGAGCTTACGGAAGGTTCGGCCACAAAGACAATAGAGCAGGCGCTCACGCTTGCCAGGCAGGCTCATGTTCACGGAGTCATCGGAATTGGCGGAAACAAAGTGCTGAACGTTTCAAAAGCCGTTTGCGGCCTTTACCACGAAAGCCACGACTTGTATGAATTTGTCGACGGCGCGGTTCCGGGCGTGGCTCCGCTTCCCTTGATTTGCGTTCCCACGACAATCAGAAGCCCCTACTTGTTCTCTACCTTTACGCCGGTCGTGGACTCGCGCTCAAAGTCCACAAAGTTGATAAAGAGCAAAAATTCAATTTGCAAGCTGGCGGTCTTTGACACAAATTTGACCGTCTCCCTTACCGAAAACCAAATCGCTTCGATGGCGCTTGAAGTTTTGTGCCTTGCCACAGAGGCTTACCTTTCTCCGCGCGCGTCCTTCTTTAGCGACATGGTGGCGGAAAAGGCGGTGGAACTTACGGGCTATGGCCGCGACGGAGCGCCCAGCCTTATGATCACCACGCCCAGCGAAGTTTTGCTTAGCCAGGGCGGCTGCATGGCGGGCTTGGCGTCTTCCATCGCGTCGCAGGGAGCGGCCACGCTTTTGGCTTTGAGCATAAACACAAAGTACAAGATTTCCCAGTCGCTCGTGACTTCGATTTTGTTTCCTTACATCATCGAAGACCACGCCAAGTTCAAGGGGGAACGAATCGCCCGCCTTGCAAAAATCTTGCGCGCCGCGCCGGAAACCGCTACGGTGGAAGAAGCCTGCGCGGCCTACGCGGAAAACATTCGCGAGCGCATAGCCAAGGCCAACCTTCCGGCTCGCCTCAAGGACTTGTCGCTTAGCATTGACGAGCTTGCGCTCGCCGCCGAGGACGCTGGCCAGCTGGACATGGTCAACTATTTGCCGCGCAGCATGACAAGCGACGATTTGTTTGACTTAATCAAGCTGGCATATTAGCTTGTAAAGCGGCGCGACCTCAACTTTGACAAAGTCGCATGCGGCGCCGTTTGTAAAGCTGGGCCGGTCCTGCAAGTAAATTTTTTCGTCTTCCTTTAATTCTTGAATTTCCAACTCGTATTGCCCTGGCTCAAAGCGCCGCGCCGCAATTTGCCAAGGAACGTCGTTTCCGCAAAACAAGTTGTCGGCGACAAGGCGGCCGTCTTTGTAAAGGCGCGCGTAGGAGCCCTTGTAGTAAATGTCGATGAGCGCGTCGTCAAGCGCGGGAAGGCCTTCCTGGCCAATAACGCCGCGCGCGGTTGGCGAGCCGTTGTCGTTGGACGCGCCCGCCCCATTTTGGTTTTTCCCGCAATTGTGTTGGCCGATTGTTAGCGCGTAGAATTTTTTGCCCGGCTCTTGCTTGGCGCTTGCCGTTACGGTGACTGCGGGCGCGGCGCTTTTTGGGCTTGCGTCCGATTGCGCGGCGTACTTGGTCAGCTGGCCGCAAGCGCTTTTTGTCAGGCCCGCGTCAGTGGGCCCGCCCGCGGCGGTTGGAGAGCCGGCGACCGGAAGTTCCGGGTAGGAATAAAATTCAGTAAAAGCCTTTTTTCCGCCGCGCAGGGAGACGGCCGCGCCGTTGTCGGTAAGCTCGCCGTCAAAAATTACAAGCCACTCTTTTTTGCCGCGCCGGATTTTGTAGGCGTTCAATGCCTGCTCGCGGCTAAGCAAAATTACGCGCGCGTCTGTGGGCCATTTGCCGTCCTTAAAGTTAAAGCGGGTCGAAGCGGCGGCGGCATTTTGGTCTTGCGAACAATTTTTGTTATTGCCAGAATCGCTTGCAAGACCAAGAGGCGCGGCGCTTTTTGGTCTTGCGTCCGATTGCGTTGGCGCGTAAAAAACATAGTCGCCGTTTATCTTGCAAAGGGGAGCGGCGGTCGCCGTTTCTAGAAGCGCGTCGCCGACTTTCATGTTGAAGGGAAGGAAAAAGTAGTCTCCGTCCTTTATGTCAAAGGGGCCGAATTTTATCGGCGCGGCTTTTTGGCCTTGCGACGCTTCCGCCGGAACTTCCAGCGTCACGCCCTTGTGTTCCGACTGCTTTTGGTGCCGCACGTAATTATTCACGAAAAGATAGCCCGCCGCGCCGTCCGTTCCGTCGCCGCCATCTTGCGCGACGCGGAAGGAGTGGCGAAGGTTTTTTGTGTCGGCGGGGTCCAGAGGATTCTTTGCCGGAATTACGCTTTTCATTTTGCAAAAGTCTTCCCCAAAGTCCGCGGCAAAAAGCGCGTAAAGCTTAAGTTCCTTGTAGGTGGGGCTGATTTGTCCGTACTCGCGGACGGGCGCGAAAAAGTCGTAGCTTTTTTCGCACAGGTCGTTTAGGGAGCCGGTGGCCTTGCTTTCTTGCAGCGTCGAAAGTTTTCCGCCGGGATTTGTTCCGCCGTGGTACATGTAGTAGCCCAAAAGGTTGGCGCCGCTTGCCATCTTTACAAGGGAGCAGGCGCCGATGTCGGCGCTTGTCGGAACAGTTCGCCGCAAGAAAGTCGGTTCAAGGCCGCCGCCAAGTTCCGCCGTAACGTAGGGAAACTTGGACGGGTCAAAAGTGATTCCGTGGCCAAAGCCGTAGTCGCTTCAAATGTTGTGGTCGTTGCGCTCGTAGGTGATGACGTAGTTTCCGCTTGGCTCGATTTCCGTTGGCCGCTGGTCCCACGGCGCGTCAACGTAGCCGCCCATGACCGGAAGCATTCCCGCCGTGACCGCGCCGCCCCAGCCGGTGGCCGTCCACAAGGGAACGTCAAAGCCAATTTCCTTTGCCATCGCTTGAAGCGTCTTCATGTGGCGCTCGCCTTCTTCGCCAGTCAAGCCGCCGCAATGGCCAAACTCATTTTCTATTTGAACGCCGATGATTGGGCCGCCGTCCTTTAGTTGAAGGCCCTTTACTTGCTCGAAAATTTTTTCGTAAAAGCGGCGGACTTCCGCGAGGTAGGCGGCGTCGTTCGTTCTGACCTTGTAATTATGCTGCAGCCAGTCTGGAAAGCCGCCGTTCCTGACTTCCGCGTGGCTCCAAGGTCCGATTCGCAAAATCATGTAAAGGCCGCATTCCTTTATTTGCTGGACAAAGGCGCGCAAGTCTTTTTGGCCGCTCCAATCCCAAACGCCTTTTTCTTCCTCGTGGTGAATCCAAATCACGTATGACGAAACGATGTTAACGCCGCCGGCCTTCATCTTTAAAAGCGACTCGCGCCAAAATTTTTGGGGGTAGCGCGAATAGTGGAATTCTCCCATAATCGGGAACCAAGCCTGGCCGTTCTTTGTCAAAAAGTCGGGCGTGAAAGAAAAGCTTTCGTCATACATAATTTGCTTCCTCCTGGCGTTATGTTGAACCGGCGGCCGCGCGCAGCTTTAGGCGTGAAGGGCATTTTGGCCGCGTTTTTTGCTCAACCGGTTGAGCAATTTTTAGTGTAACGCGGGTTTTTTTGTTTGTCAAGAGGGCCGCTCGTGTTTTTGCGCGCAAGATTGTAATGTTTTGTTCTAACCGCTTTCGCCGCGTCTTGCAGACGCCGCTGGCTTATGATAGAATGTTCCGCATGGAATTTGAAAAGCTTATCGACAATATAATGGACTCCTACCAAACGCTTGGCGGCATAAACCGCAGCGGGGCGGAAAACCTTCCAAACCGCGCAAACGTTGTGAGCGCCTTGAGCGACTTGCAGGCCTTGATTTTTCCGGGCTTTAAGTACGACGAGCAGCTGGACAACGAAAACTTGCGCTATATTGTCGGAAAGCACGTCAACCGCGTCATCTCAATTCTTACGCCGGAAATCCAAAAGGCGCTTTTGCGCGCGCTTTCCCAAAAATGCGAGGAAGAGGACGAGCGGCGGTTGGAAGAGCGCGCCGAAAATTTCAAGAATTCGCATTGCTACAAGCTGGCGCAAAAAACCGTGGAGGCGCTGATCGCCGCCATTCCAGACTTGCGCGCGACGATTAAAAAGGACGCCGCCGCCATCACCGCCGGAGACCCGGCCGCGCGCTCGCTTGGCGAAGTGATTTTGTCGTACCCCGGCTTGGAGGCGATAATCGTTTACCGCATCGCGCATTTTCTTTACAAGGCCGGCGTTCCCACAATTCCGCGAATCATGACCGAGCACACGCACGGAAAAACCGGAATCGACATCCACCCGGGCGCGGAAATCGGCGAGTCCTTTTTCATCGACCACGGAACCGGAATCGTAATCGGCGAAACTACGGTCATCGGCAACAACGTAAAATTGTACCAAGGCGTCACGCTGGGCGCGCTCAGCCTTCAAAAGGAATTGACCGACAAAAAGCGGCACCCGACGATTGAGGACGACGTTATAATTTATTCCAACGCCACGATTTTGGGCGGCCAGACTGTCATCGGAAAGGGCAGCGTAATCGCCGGAAACTCTTGGATAATTGAATCCGTTCCGCCTGGAACAAGGAACTGACTTTATGGCAAAAAAAGGCGCGGTTGTTTTTAAATGTTCGGAATGCGGCGCTGTCCATCCAAAATGGTTGGGCCGTTGTCCCGACTGCGGCCAGTGGAACACTTTGCAGGAATTTATCCAAGACCCCAACGCCGTTTCGGCAAAGCTTGTTGGCGGAACTTTGGCGCAAAAGGCGCGGCCCGTTCCCCTTGCCACAGTGCAGGCGCAGGAAGCCGGCCGCTTGCAGACCGGCATCGGAGAATTTGACCGGGCGCTAGGCGGCGGCGCCACAAAGAGAAGCGCGATATTGCTGGGCGGAGAGCCTGGAATCGGAAAAAGCACCTTGTTGATTCAAGCCGCCGCAAATTTGTCGGCCAGCCAAGAAGGCCGGATTTTGTACGCAAGCGGCGAAGAGTCCGCGTCGCAGATAAAGGGCCGCGCCGACCGGCTTGGACTCAATTCCGGCAAAATCGAAATTTTGTGCGCCACGCGCCTTGAAGACATTCTTGACGCTCTTGACAAATTGAATCCTGTTTTTGTCGTGGTCGATTCTATACAAACGGTTTATTCCGTCGAGGGCGGAATAATTCCCGGAACGGTCAACCAGCTTAAGTATTGCTCCAACGAGTTGATTGGCTGGGTAAAGGAACGGGATTCGGTTTTGGTGATGACAGCCCATGTCACCAAGGACGGAAACATCGCCGGCCCCAAGGCGCTTGAGCATATGGTTGACACCGTGCTTTCGTTTGAGCGCAACAACGACGAAACGCGCTTTTTGCGGGCGCTCAAAAACCGCTTTGGCTCGGTTGACGAGCTGGGCATTTTTGAGATGGGAGCCAAGGGCTTGGTGGAAATAAAAGATCCCAGCGCCATGTTCATAACCAGGCGCGATGGCGAGCAGCCGGCAGGAATCGCCTGCGCCGCCGTCTTTGAAGGAAGCCGAGTCTTTATGGTTGAGATTCAAGCGCTGACGGTTCCCGCAAAGGCTTCGTTAAGCCGCGTCTATTCTGAAAAAATCGACGGCGCGCGTGTAAGCCGGGTTGCCGCCGTTTTGGAAAAGCGGGCGGGCTTGCGCTTTAGCGACCAAGACATTTACGTGAACGTTGCCGGCGGCATCCGCTTGACGGAAAGCGCGATTGACGCGGCGTTGGCGGCGGCGCTTTATTCGGCGCGTTCCGACATTCCGCTTTCAAACGGAACGGCTCTTGTCGGCGAGCTTAGCTTGGCCGGCGAAATACGGCCTGTTTCAAGGGTAAAGCAGCGGGTCAAGACCGCCAAGAGCCTGGGCTACCAAAAAATCATCGCGCCAGAAAAATGCGATGACGCCGTTTTTGTCCAAGACATAAAGGGCATGGTCGCGGCGGTCTTTGCCAGCGGCGCTAGCGGCGAGAAAAACGGACGCAAGGCCTAAGCGCGCTGGATTGGCATAAGGATGTCATTGCCCGACTTGATCGGGCAATCTTTTATCCAATCAAATTCATTATTTTTTCGCCCAGCTCTTTTACGATTGACGCGCCCGCCGCGAAAGTTCCTATTGAGCTTCCCAATGACGAAAGGAAAAATACCAGCAAGACGCGCGTGATTCTGTTTTTGTAAAAGCCCTTTATTGTGGTAGAATCGTCGGCCAAGGTTTCCATGTCGCGAACCTTTGGCTTTTTAACCGCGGCTTGGACGATTCCCGCCACCAAGCCCACGCCGACTAGCGGGCACAATGAAGTGATTGGCGCTCCTGCAAAGGCGGCCAAAATTGCCAGCGGGTGTCCGGCGGCCAGCAATGTTCCGAGCGCGGCGAGCGCTCCGTTCCAAACAATCCACGCGCCAAGGAATTGGCCGCCCATTTTTTTTCCGCCAAACCAAAAGCCGGCGGCGATCAGGGCCACGATGAGCGCGGGGATTGTCCAGCCTAAAATTTTTGAGCCTATTCCCTTTGGCGGAACTGTTGAAATTTCCTGCGTGTCTGAGTTTTCCGAGCCGGCGGCGATGGCCTCCAAATGTTTTTGAACGCCCGGAAGATGCCCAGCCCCCAAAACCGCCGTCACGCTCTTTGCCTTTTCGCCGCCGGAGTTCTTGCTTTCCCAAATGTGGGCGGCAAGGTATCGGTCGCGCTCGTCAATCAGGACTTCCTTTACGGTCGGCAAAAAGTCGGAAAGTTCCGCCATCATGGAATCCATTTCGTTTTCTTTTTTTAGCGCCTCGATTTCTTCCGCGCTCACTTCTTCCTTGCTAAAGGCGGAACTTATGAGCGCGGCCAAGAGCTTGCATTTTCCCCAGAATGAATTTTTTGCCCACGCGCGGTTTAGCGTGACTTTTATGGAGCGGTCAACCAAGGAAAACGGAATGTTCTTTTCTTGCGCCAAGTCTATGGCCGCGCGCATTTCGTCGCCGGGCTTTACGCCCACATTGTTGCCCATGCGCCTTTGGAAGGAGCCTAATATCAAGTTGGCCAAGACCAAAAGGGCCTCGCCGCGCTTCAAGACCTTTATTATGTCAAGGTCGCGGTAGAGGTCCGGGTTTGTCATCGATTCGTAGCGCTTTTCGTCAAGTTCCACCGCGACACATTCCGGCATCTGGGCCGACAGCGCGTCCTTCACTTCCGCCACTGACTCCGGCGAAACATGCGCCGTTCCGATTAGCGTTATTTTGCGGCCGTTAAGGTCAAGAATTTTTTTTGTTGACGTTGATGTTGTTGCCATTTATGCTTCCTAAAAAATTGTTTTTTGGTTCAATTTGTCGCGAGTTTTACGCAGTAAAACTCGACAAGTTCGCGGAGCCAAAGGCTCAGCGAACTTTCCATTCCGCCAATCGGAATTCAAAGAACATGGGGCTTTGGAGCGCGGCCACTTCGTTGAACATTTTCCGCGACAGTTCCGTGTGGCCCTTTATCTCGTCGTAGAGGCCCATGTAAAATGTCATCTTTCCTTTTTTGGTGGAATTGTCCTCTTTGATTATTTTTTGCGTTATCAAATTTTCCGCGTTGCTGGGGCCAAGGTCGTGGTAAAGGCGCAGCATCAAGTATTCAAGCGATTCATGGTCGCCGTAATTTTTCATGACCTTTTGCAAGAAGGGCTTTACCTCAAAGGCGCGGTTGGACTTGTACATGCAGGCCGCGATTATGAGCGGGTATGAAATGCTTTGCGGGTAATACGAAAAGGCCTTTTCAAACGAGGCGCGCGCTTCCGCGTAATTTCCTTCGTGCCAGGCCAAGATTCCCAAGGATTCGTACGCGTAAAAATATTTTGGGTTTGTCTTTATGACCATGCGGTAGTCGTCGAGCGCCTTGGCGTACATGTTTTGCTCGTCGTAAAGTCCGCCCCGGTACGCGTAGGCCAAGAAGTAGCTGGGGTCAATCTTTATCGCTTGAGTCCAAGCCTTTTCGGCTTGTTGGAATTTTCCCCGCATGCGCGAGTATGTTCCCCAATCCATATAGTAATCGTAGGCGGTCGGATTAAGCTCAATGGCCTTTACGACGCTTTCTTCCGCCAGCTTGTAGTTTTCGTCTTCGGCGTGAAGCTTTGCGATGTAGGCGTAGGCGACGGCACTGTTTGGGTCAAGGCGAAGAATTTTGTTGAAGGCCTTTCGCGCGTCGTCGATTTTGTTGAGGTAGTATGAAGTTTGGCCGTAGCCAAAAAGCGCGTCCTGGTTGTTTTGGTCGCCCTTGAGCGCCGTCATGTAATAGCCGCGCGCCTCCTTGTATTTTTTGCGCAAGACTTTTTCTTCGCCAAGCGCGATGTTGGCGCTGGGATTGGTCGGGTCAATCGCGATGATTTCTTTTATCGCGGCGCTTTTGGCTCCGGCGTTTCCGGACGCTTTTGCCAAAATCATTTTCATTTCCTTGATTTCTATGTCGCCGGAATTTTTTTGCTCCAAGTCGGCCAAAAGTTTTTGAGCGTCCGCGTGGCGGCCGGCGCTTATCAAAAGGGATGCCCGCAGTTTTTGCAAGTCGGCGTTGGAAGCGAGCGAGGCCGGAATGCCGTCAAAAAGCGCCAAGGCGTCTTCTAGCGAGCCGTTTTGCAAGGCCGCCTGCAAGTTTTTGGCAAAGTCAGCCTCGTTGGAAGGCGCGGCCGAGCTTTTGGCCTCCTCTTGCCTTTGTTCCTCTGTGATGGAAAGTTCCGCCGCTGACAAAGTTCCGCCCAAAAAAAGGCAAATCGCCGCCGCAGAAAAAAATCTTGCGCATTTCACGATAAAATCTCCGTAGAATATTCTATATTTTATAGCGCAAAACTCTCTTGAATTTAAGCGCTTTTTGGAATAAAATCACCTAATATGCTTAAAAAACCGATTAGGAAATTTTTGGGACTTTTTGTCCTTTACGCCGTTTTTATTGTCGGCATTTTTGTCGTTCAGTTTAGAAGCGACTCTATAATAAGAAAAAACATTCGCGGCCTTAGGGTTACGCTTTCTGAGACGGAAGGAGAGGGCGGCCGTTCCTTGTTGAAAAATTCTTTTCAAGTCGCCTTCAACGGCCTTTTGTTCTCTGGCGACGACAAAAATCCGGTCGTTTATTCCACAAGCTCCGGCCGCGAAGTTCCCGCGCGCCTGCTTTCTTTTGAAGAGTCCGACGGCCTTTCATTGGCGCTTAATTTTACTGACGGCGTCAGGTTGAATTTTTCTCTGAGCGACGACAGCGATTCCGCCTCTTTGTGGATTTCCGCCGACATGCCGGCGGAAGCTTCTTCGGTCAGCGTGAATTTTTCTCCGTATTCAGGATTTTCGATTAACGAGCTAAAGTCCAAGACCGCCGTTTTTGCGGGAAGGACAAATTCTTATTCGCTCATCGCTCCGGCGCTTTCCGAGGGAAAAGTTTCGTTCCAGAAAAATTCAAAGTCCGCGCATTATTCCGTCATGACAAAGCAGAGCGAATTCCGCTTGGACGACATAAGCGACTTGGCCTTTGCCTCAAAAAACATTTACGGCCAGACGCTTTCTTCTTTGGGAAGCCAAATCATAAATTCTTTCTTTGCCGCCTCTCAAAACGAAGTGAACTTCGCGCTTTCGGTTAGCGAGCAGACCGTAGTTTCGTTTGTTGCCGCCATGTCGCAGGCCGGCCGTTACAACGAGGCCCTGAACGCGGTTCCTGAAAATTTTGTGAAGGGAAACCGCCGCACTTACCAGTCGGCGCCTTTCTTTGGCTCGATGGCGGATTTGCTTCCGACGCTTACGATGCAGGTTGAAAATTTAAACAACATGATCATGCGCGCCGTCCAAGAGCGCAAGCTTGACATTTGGACGCTTGACAACTTGGCTCCATACATGTACACGCAGGGCAACCGAGGAAACGTCGCGCTTTTGGCGGCGCTTCCAGCTTCGATGACGGAACTTAATTTGACTGTGAGCCAGGCGGCGGGCATCTTGCGTTCATGGGCATATTTTTCGGAGCAGGACTCTTCGTTGGCCAAGCCTTTGGAGCCGGTCTTGGAGCTGTGCGCCCAAAGAATTGTCCAAGCATGCTCGCTTGACAGCGAAAAAGTTTTGCTTATAGAAAACGACGCGCCTCTTTCCGTTTTGACGGCTGCGACGGCCGGCGACGCTCTTGTGTCATACGGTCGTCTTTCTGGCAGGGCGGAACTTGAGAATTGCGGCTATTTGATTGTCAATTCCTACGCCGGCGACACGGCCGGGCTTGACTTGCGCTCTATGGCGGAATTGTATCCGGTTTTGGTTCACGGCAATTCCTTCTATCCGCATTATGTTTTGCTAAAGACTATGGAGGGCGAAAACGTTTGGGCGTGGACAATCTCGCAAGGCATACGCTATTCGCGCGACGAAAACCTTACGATTTCGCTTAACATTGATTTCCCCGTCGGACTTTCGCACTATATGTTCATTCGCGGAATCACGCCCTTCTTGAGAATCCAAATCTACAACATGGACTTTAGGACCGACCCGCGCTTTGAGATTTACAACTCTTCCGGCTACATCTACCGTTCCGCCGCGCAAAGCCTTTTGCTAAAGAGCCGCCACCGCGACCAAAACGAAGTCATTCGCCTTTTCTACCGCGACATTGTGGAAGAGGAAGAAAGCGTCGTTGAAGAATAAGACAAAAACGCAATAATATCTTGACAAATTATATTTGACTAAATATAATATCCTTGCGGTCGCGCAATGGAGGTCGAATATAATGGCGCAGGAATACGAACAGTTATTGCTAAAAAATCAGTTGTGCTTTCCCTTGTACGCGTGCGGGCGAAAAATCGTAAGCGCTTACACGCCTTACCTAAAGCCGCTGGGGCTTACTTACACGCAGTATGTCGTTCTTATGGTTTTGTGGGAAAAGGAAAGCGTCAACGTTGGGCAGCTTGGTTCCACCTTGCGCCTGGACGCGGGAACGCTGACTCCGCTTTTAAAGCGCTTGGAAAAAGACGGCTACATCACCAGGGCGCGCTCAAAGGAAGACGAGCGCGTGACTGTCATAAACATCACTCAGGCCGGAAACGCGCTTAAAAAAAAGTGCAAGGACATTCCGGCAAAAATCGCCTGCTCCAACCCGGCCCTTACCAAAGAGGAAGCGCAAAAACTTTACAAGCTGCTTTACAAATTTCTTGAAGAAAGCGAATGCTAAGGAGGCATAAAATGAAATTCGCGGTTAGGTTTTACACAAAGACTGGAAACACAAAAAAGTTGGCCCAGGCCGTCGCGGGCGCTCTGGGAGTTGAGGCCTTGCCCATAAGCGAGCCGGTTTCGGAAGCGGTGGACCTTTTGTTTTTGGGAAATTCTTATTACGCCTTTGACATCGATCCTGAAGTGAAGGCTTTTATAAATTCGCTGGACAAAGCCAAGGTCGGAAAAATCGTCAACTTCGGCTCGGCCGCCATGCTCAACTCGACATACAAAAAAGTCAAGGCTCAGGCGGACAAGGTTGGAATCCCGATGGACCACAGGGAGTTTCATTGCAAGGGCGAGTTCAAGTTCTTCAACAAGGGCCGCCCCAACGACGCCGACCTAAAGGCCGCCGCCGACTTTGCGCGGCAGTTCGCGGGGTAAAAAAAACGCCATCGCAAAAGGATGGCGTCATAAAAATTTGGATGGGCGGCGTATCCATCATATCAGGTTCCCTTTCGGGAGCGCAGGGTGCCTTTCCTGCTCGTCAAATTTTGTTTTATTATGGCATAGAATCGCGGCCTTGTCAAGTTTGCGGGCGCGCGTTTGCGCATTTCCTCAATCTTCCAGACTTGCAATATGTTTCTATTTTTGAAGAGCTAACATCAAACATAGTCGCGACATAGTAAGTTTTTTTTGATGAATCAAGTTTAACGCTTAAAAAAATGTTGTCTTTAAAAACCTTTACAAGTTCAATTTTTCCATCATATGCGCCCGCGTAATCTGGCGCGGCGATTATATCTGGAATGAAATCCAAGTATTTTGCGGCTTTATAATGCTTTCGTTTTAATAAATGCGACAAAAGGCCTTTTGACCGGTAAATCATAATTTCTCTTTGCGGAATTCCAAGAAATGAAAGAAGAGTCTCTGGAATGCTTGCGACAAAAATCATTTTATCTGACGGCATGGGATTCCTGTGGTTTTGCCATTATGCGAATCATTTCTGTTACGGCAAGTTTTTCGTCTTCTCTTAACAGAGGGAAGGTCTTTTGGATTTGCGCAAGGCGTTCTTTGTCCGCCTCGCTTGTGTCCACGGGAAACTTGTTGTCGATTATGCAGTCATAGCTTACGCCAAAAAGATTTGACAACGCGCGCACCGTGGCGACTGGCGGCTCTTGCTCAAGGTTTTCATATTTTATGAGAGCCTGTCTGGAAACGCCCAAAAGTTTTGCGAGCTGAACTTGTGTGTAGCGATTCTTTTCTCTTAAAGTTTTGATTACAGATTCCATGTTAAGCTGCCATAAGGATAACATAGAATTGCAATTTAGTAAAGTAAAAAATACAAAAGTGTAACGAAATTTAGACTATGTTATTCTTCGTTTTGAGCCGTTGGAAAGCGCTTTTCAACTAGGTCCATAATGTCTTTTTCAAAGAAGTCACGCACTTGCGCTCTTTGGTCGCTGGCATTGCGCAGAAAGAGGTCGGCGGGATGAATTTCTAGTGCGTAGGCAATTTTTAGAATCAAGTCGAATGAGGGGAAATGTTTTTGAGCCTCTATGCCGCCGACTTTGCGCGGCAGTTCGTGGGGTAAAAAACTTCCTACTTGTTTCTGCTTTGCAGCTTGCGGTATTCGCGGGGGCTTGTTCCTGTGAGTTCGTGGAAGAGTTTGTTGAAGGTTGTCGTTGACTGGAAACCCGCTTCGTAGGCGCAGTCGGTGATGGAACGGGCGGGGTCGGCCAAAAGGGTTATCGCCCTTTGAACGCGGATGTTGGCAAGGTAGGCGGGAAAGGCCGTCTTTGTGTATTCGTTAAAAAGCTTTGAAAAATAATATGGGCTTAGGCCGATTTTTTGCGCCACCTCTGACTGGCTTATGTCTTCAGACGAATGTTCGGCGATGTAGGCGCAGGCGGCGCGGATGTAGGCCCACGAGCGGTCGGAAAATATTTTGCCCGCGATTTGCTGGCTGTATTCTTTCATCACATGGTCGCCCACAAGGACTAGAATTTGCGACGCCAAAATTTTCGAGCGGCTTTCCACAAAGTATTTTTGCTCGCGGGCGGCGCGGATTTTTGAAACAAGCGCGGCGATTTTTTGGCGAGCGCCGGATTTTTTTTGGCTTGAATCAAATGGCAGGCGTTTAAAAATCTTGAGGCCGCGAACAAGTCCGTGTTGCTTTCGATAAGGCTTGAGGTAAATTGAATGAAGGCCGCGCCGCCTTTTGGCATGTGAAGCAATTCGTGCAGCTCGCGCGGCCAAACAAGCAGTATGTCGCCTGCGGCCGGTTTGTAGACCGTGTCGCCGATTTTATAGCGCGAGCCTTCCTTGAGGATTACTGTAAATTCCGCGTCGTTGTGCCAATGGGGCGGAAATGTTTCTGGAATCGTCCGTTCCGCGTAAGCCACGCCTCTGACTGTCGGATATGCGATGAATTCTTGTTCCATAGGGCCAAATTCATTATAGCAAAAAATGGGCAATTTGCAATAAAAATTCTCTATCTTTTTTTAAATTTATGCCTTACAATGTTAAGCGAAGGAGAATTTATTCATGGACAATTTTACATTTTATTCGCCCACTTATTTTGTTTTTGGAAAAGATTCAGAAAGCCAGGCCGGCGCTTTGGCCAAGCGTTTTGGAGCCAGCAAGGTCTTGGTTCATTTTGGAGGAAAGAGCGCCAAGGCTTCGGGCCTTTTGGACAGAGTTGAGGAATCGCTAAAGGCCGCAGGGCTTTCATTCGTGGAATTGGGAGGCGTTCAGCCCAATCCAAGAAGCGGCCTTGTCTACAAGGGAATCGACCTTTGCAAAAAAGAAGGCGTTGACTTTATTCTCGCCGTTGGTGGCGGCAGCACAATCGACTCCGCCAAAGCGATCGCCGCCGGCGTTTTGTACGACGGAGACTTTTGGGATTTTTACAGCGGAAAAGAAATTGAGCAGGCGCTCCCAGTTGGAACGGTTTTGACAATTGCTGCAGCCGGAAGCGAAGGAAGTCCCAATTCGGTAATCACAAAAGAAGAGGGAATGTTCAAGCGCGGAGCTAACGGCGACGCAATCCGCCCCAAGTTCAGCATCTTGAACCCGGCGCTCACGCAAACGCTTCCGGCCTTTCAAACGGCGGCTGGCGTGACAGACATCATGGCGCACCTTTACGAGCGCTATTTGACCAACACAAAGGACGTTGAGGTTACCGACCGCCTTATCGAGGCGCTTCTTCTTACGATGAAGCACGAGGCGCCGCGCGTTATCGCCGACCCCAACAACTACGAGGCCAGGGCCAACATCATGTGGGCCGGAATGATGGCGCACAACAATTCCTGCGGCGTTGGCCGAAGCCAGGACTGGAACAGCCACGGAATCGAGCACGAGCTTTCGGCGCTTTACGACTGCGCTCACGGCGCGGGCCTTGCGGTCACGATGCCGGCGGTCTTTAAGTACGTTATGAAGCATGACATTAACCGCTTTGCAAAAGTCGCCGTCCGCGTTTGGGGCTGCCAGATGGATTTTGACCATCCTGAAGTCACGGCTCTTGAAGGAATCAACGCCTTCCAAAATTTCCTTTGCTCTATCGGAATGCCAAAAAATTTCGCCGAGCTTGGCGCCAAGGAAGAGGACATTCCCGCGCTTGTAAAAACTCTTTGCTACGGCGACGGCCGCACGGGAACAATCAGCGGCTTTGTGACGCTTAACGAAGACGACTGCGCGAAAATCTACAAAATGATGTTGTAGCGGCAAGATTAAACGGCGGCAAGCCCAGAATTGTTTGCTAGCCGCATAAGCGGCAACTTTCGCGCTCGCAACCAAGCTCGCGCGAACAGCCGCACGGTTGAATTGCACGGAGGAACTTTATGGCAAAACAAAAGGCTTTGTTTATAGGCGGAACGGGAACGATAAGCATGGCGATTGTCCGCGAGCTGGCTAAAGATCCCGTGTGGGAAGTTTGGCTTTTAAATCGCGGAAGCCGTTCGGAAGAAGTTCCGGCGGGCGTTAAGCAAATCGTTTGCGACATTTCAAACGAGGCTGAGGCAAAGGAAAAACTTGAGGGCATGGCCTTTGACGTTGTGAGCGAGTTCATCGGCTTTGTTCCGGAACAAGCCGAGCGCGACTACAGGCTCTTTAAGGGAAAGACCAAGCAGTACATTTTCATCAGCTCGGCTTCCGCCTACAACAAGCCCGCCGCAAGCTATGTGATTACAGAGGGAACGACGCTCTCCAATCCTCATTGGGAATATTCGCGGAACAAAATCGCCTGCGAGGAATTTTTGTTCAAAAAATATCGCGAAGAAAATTTTCCGGTGACAATCGTTCGGCCCAGCCACACTTACGACGAGCGCCATGTTCCGCTTGGAGTTCACGGCAAAAAAGGCTTTTGGCAAGTCATTAAGCGAATGATTGACAAAAAGCCTGTCATCATCCAGGGCGACGGAACTTCCTTGTGGCACCTTACCTTTAACAAAGATTTCGCCACCGGCTTTGTCGGCTTGATGGGAAACCGCCACGCGATTGGCGAGGCCTTCCAAATCACCGGCGACGAAGTTTTGACTTGGAACCAAATCTACCAAACGATCGCCGACATTCTTGGCGTGGAGCTAAAGGCCTATCACGTGGCCTCAGAGTATTTGAGCGCTGTCGGCGACAAGCACGGCTTTGACTTTGAGGGAAGCCTTACCGGCGACAAATCTGTTTCGGTTGTCTTTGACAATTCCAAGCTAAAGAGAATCGTTCCGCAAATGACGACGACAGTTCCTTTTAACCAGGGAGCGAGAATCGCGCTGGACTACGTTCTGTCCCACCCTGAATGTCAAATAGAGGACCCGGACTTTGACGCGTGGTGCGACAAGGTCATCGCCGCGCTTGAAAAATCAAAGGAGAATTTTTGATGTTAGACTTGAAAACGATGCCCAAGCTGGGCTTTGGACTTATGCGCCTTCCCGAAAAAGACGGCCAGGTTGACATTGAGCGCGTAAAGACGATGGTTGACAAATACATGAACGCCGGCATGAATTATTTTGACACCGCCTACGTTTACCACAGCGGAAAGTCGGAAGTCGCCGCGCGTGAGGCTTTGGTAAAACGCTACCCGCGCGAATCCTTTACGCTTGCCACAAAGCTTCCCGCTTGGGAAATGAAAACTGAAGCCGATCGCGACAGGATTTTCAACGAGCAGTGCGAGCGCGCGGGCGTGGACTACTTTGACTATTACCTTCTTCATTCAATCGAGGACGGAAACAACTACGACACTTACGAAAAGCTTGACTGCTTTAACTGGGGCTGGAAGATGAAAGAAGCCGGCCGCATAAAGCATTTTGGCTTTTCCTACCACGGAAGCCCGGAACTTTTGGACGAGATTACCGACAAGCATCCCGACATGGAATTTGTTCAAATCCAGTTGAACTACCTTGACCGCACCAATCCCGTCGTCCGCTCGCAAAAGCTTTACGACATTCTCCACAAAAAAAATATTCCGATGATTATCATGGAGCCTGTCCGCGGCGGAATGCTGGCCAACATGGCGCCAGAGATTGAAGCCAAGTTCAAGGCGGTCCGCCCCAACGATTCGGTGGCCTCTTGGGCCTTGCGCTATTGCGGAACGCTTGAAGGCGTGGCCACAATACTTTCGGGCATGTCCACCGAAGAGCAAATGGACGACAACATAAAGACCTTTAAAAACTTTGAGCCGATTAGCGCCGACGAAATGAAAATCATCGACGAAGTGACAAAGGAAATTTTAAGCGTTCCGCAAATCGGCTGCACCGCCTGCAAGTATTGCGTTGACGGCTGCCCGCAAAAAATCAGCATCCCGGACGTGTTCCGCACGGTGAACACTTTGCGCCGCTATCCCGACGACTGGCGGGCAAAGAATTTTTATTCGGGCTTGGTGGGCAGAAGCGGCAAGGCCAGCGATTGCGTCGAGTGCGGCCAGTGCGAAAGCGTTTGCCCGCAGCACCTAAAGATTATCGGCTTGCTAAAAGAAGCGGCCGGAATTTTGGACAAATAAAAGATTCCCGCGTCGGAGCGCGGGAATGACATGTCGCTTATGGCGCGTTGTCATTGTCGGACTTGACATGGCACATTGTCATTGTCGGGCTTGACCCGACAATCTATTAAGGAGACTTTATGGACACAGTTAAATGGGGAATTTTGGGAACGGCAAACATCGCGCGATGGGCGACGATTCCCGGCATAAAGCTTGCCAAGAACGCAAGCCTTTACGCGGTGGCCGGCCGCTCTTTGGAAAAAGCAAAAAGCTTTGCCGACGAGTACGGCTTTGAAAAATATTACGGAAGCTACGACGAGCTTTTGGCCGACAAGGACGTTCAGGCCGTATACGTTCCGCTTCCAAACGGCTTGCACAAGGAATGGGTAATCAAAGCGCTCAAGGCAAAAAAGCATGTTCTTTGCGAAAAGCCCTTGGCGCTCAACGCCTCGGACGCGCAAGAGATGTTCGCGGCGGCGAAGGAAAACGGCGTTAACTTGATGGAAGCCTACGCCTACCTTCACAGCCCCTACGTTCAAAGCTTAAAGGCCGACGTTAAAAGCGGAATCATCGGCGACGTTGACTTTATCGACACGGCCTTTGTGACGCAGGGCTACAAAGAGGACATCCGCTTGTACAAGGAATTGGGAGGCGGCGCCTTTTACGACTTGGGCTGCTACTGTTCCACGATGATACTTTCGCTGATTGATTCGAAAGTGGTTGATGTCAAAGCCGCGGCGGAGTTTACCGACAAGGGCGTTGACGTGATGACGACTGGCTTTGTCCGCTTTGAAAACGGAGCGCGCGCCTCCTTTAATGTAGGAATGATTTTTGGCCAGGAATCAAATTCCCGCTTTGACCGCTTGTATGTCCACGGAAGCAAGGGCTGCATAAAGAGCGACGTTGAGTACAACCAAGCCGGAAAGTTGTCTTACACAATCCATGTCGGCAGTAAGACAATAAAGCGCAAGGTAAAGGCTCCGCAAAACTATTCGCTTGAAATAGAAAATCTTAGCGACTGCGTTTTAAATGGCGCCTCTCCTTTTGTAAGCCAAGAATTTTCGATTAAGAACGCAAAGTTTTTGGACGCTGTCTTTAAGGAAATCGGTTGGTAGCGCCAGAGGAATTTTTTTATGGAAAAGAAGAATTTAGCAAAGAGAATTTTCATGTCGCTTTTTGGAGTGATAATTTGCGCGATAAGCGTGGGCGTTTTTAAAATCGCCGCGCTTGGCGTGGACCCCTTTCAGTCATTCATGGCCGGCTTGGACAAGTTGGTTCCGCTTGACTTTGGCCTTTTGTACATCATCGTCAACGCGCTGCTTTTGATTTTCGCGCTTGTCTTTGACAGGCATTACATCGGAATCGCGACTTTCATAAACTTGTTTTTGCTGGGCTACATCACCCAGTTCACCTACGAATTCTTACAGAAAATCATTGTGAACCCAAACATTGGCGTCCGCATCGCATGCCTTGTAATCGGCGTGGTCATCATCTGTTTCGGTTCGGCATTTTACATGACGGCGGATCTAGGCGTATCCACCTATGATTCCGTGGCC